>NZ_BAAAPN010000022.1:0-9833 GCF_039531165.1 Nostocoides vanveenii
ATCTGGAACCTCACCCCCGGCAGCTACGACACCCACCTCACCCAATGGCGACGAACATCCGCCTGACGGGGAAATCCCGTGTGCCCCGCGCTGCAAGGGCCTGCCGCATACCGTCTGCGCAACGAGTTCGACCTCCCCGCGGGACGAGCCGGACTCGCCCTGACTTCTCGGATGGCCGGTCGTGGCTACTTCGCGGGCGGCAGCCGTGCCGAGCCAGATCCTTCTGCGTTGCGCGGAGCGTATCGGACCACCGACCCCGAGGTCTGCCAAGCTGGCCAGGTGCTATCTGTCGATGAGGAGTGGGAGTTGCGGCGTGCCGCCGGCGCCTGGCTTGCGCTCCGCACCAATGACGGCACCGACGCGATCAGCCGAGAGATACTGACGGAGTTCACCTTCCATGGCGAGCGCCTTCCTCTGGTCGATCGGGGCCGCGGCATCCGCAAACCCGCGATTTGCCAGGCGGCACTCTCCCTCATGACCGTGCACACGCCCGATGGCCACAGCCGACCCTATGAGGACGTTCAAGGCCGCGACGGGCTGCCACGCTACAAGCTGCGAGCAGACGCACCCGGGACGGCCGAGAACCTGGCTGTCGCACGGGCGCAGGAGTTGAAGCTCCCGGTGATCTGGCTGATCGGAGTCGCCCCTGGCTGGTTCCAGGCGATCTTCCCGGTCTACGTCATTGGCTCAGAGCCGACACTCGACCAGTTCGTCCTTGCCTACGACCGCGCGCAAGCGATGCCCTTGCCTCAATCGGCTGCACCCTCGCCCCTTGAAGAGACGCTGCGCCGGTATGCCGTCCGCGAGACTCGGCAGCGCTTCCACCAACCGGTTTTCCGGTCAATGGTGATGCGCGCCTACGAGACCACGTGTGCTGTCTGTTCGCTGCGGCATACCCAACTTCTCGACGCCGCGCACATTGTCGATGACGCCGAGGAGGCGGGGGTCGCATCGGTACGAAATGGACTGGCGCTGTGCAAAATTCACCATGCCCCCTATGACGTCGGCATCCTCGGCATCTCTGCGGACTACCGCGTCGGGATCCGCGACGACATCCTGCGCGAAGTGGACGGGCCGCTCTTCGAGCACGGGATCAAGGGACTGCACGTGACGCGCCTGATGAAGTTGCCCGCTCGACGTTCGGATCGTCCAGACCCCGACTTGCTGGCCTGGCGCTTCGATCGCTTCGAGTCCGCCTGACCGCTCAGAAAGCGGTCGGCGGGCGGGTTAGCCCCCGAGCCGGCGCCCGACTCACGACGGTCGCCGGTCGTTGTGAGTTCCTCGACATACCCCCGAAATGTGACGGCGACGGACGCGTTACGCGCGGCTCCTAGGGTCCCCGGTCAGGCCATCGAATGGCCTCGGCAGCGTCGCCGGTCTCCCTAACTGCCAGCGGCGCTACTGCCGAGAAGGGTGGCACCCCAACGTGTCCAAGTCCTCCGTTTCCCGCCCCGCCGTCCGCCCGGCGGCGGCCGCTGCGGGCCTCGCCATTGTCGCGCTGACTCTCGCCGGCTGCGGCGCCAAAACAAGCACCACCACCTCGTCCGTCAATGGCTCCGCCGCGGCCGCCAGCGCCACGTCGTGCGTCAACACCTCGGGCAGCAGCATCAAGATCGGCTTCCTCAACTCCCTCTCCGGCACCATGGCGATCTCCGAGAAGACCGTCAACGACGCGCTCAACATGGCGGCCAAAGAGATCAACGCCGCCGGCGGCGTCCTCGGAAAGCAGCTCGATGTCGTGACCGAGGACGGCGCATCCGAGCCGACGACCTTCGCCGAGAAGGCCAAGAAGCTCATCTCATCCGACTGTGTCGCAGCGGTTTTCGGCGGGTGGACATCGGCCAGCCGCAAGGCGATGCTGCCGGTCTTCGAGGGCCAGAACAGCCTCCTCTACTACCCCGTCCAATACGAGGGTCTCGAGGCGAGCAAGAACATCTTCTACACCGGGGCCACCACCAACCAGCAGATCATCCCCGCCTTGGACTACCTGAAGGAGAAGGGCAAGACCAAGCTCTTCCTCGTCGGCTCCGACTACGTCTTCCCGCGCACCGCCAACAAGATCATCAACGCCTACGCCAAAGCCAATGGCATGACAGTCGTCGGTGAGGAATACACCCCACTCGGCAGCACCGACTTCGCCACCATCGTCGGCAAGGTCAAGAGCTCCGGTGCGGACGCGGTCTTCAACACCCTGAACGGCGATAGCAATGTCGCCTTCTTCAAGGAGTACACCAACGTCGGCCTCAAGGCCGCGACCCTACCCGTCCTCTCGGTGTCCATCGCCGAGGAGGAGGTCCAGGGGATCGGCGCCGCCAATATCGTCGGCCAGCTCACCGCATGGAACTACTACGCGACCATCGACACCCCAGTCAACACGAAGTTCGTCGCCGACTTCAAGGCGATGTATGGCGACAAGCGCGTCACCAGTGACCCCATGGAAGCGGCCTACACCTCGCTCTACCTGTGGAAGAACACCGTCGAGAAGGCGAAGTCCTTCGCCGTCGCCGACGTGCAAAAGGCCGCCGGCGGCGTGAGTGTCGACGCCCCGGAAGGCAAGGTCACGATCAACGGCGAGAACCACCACATCGCCAAGACCGCGCTCATCGGCGAGATCCACGACGACGGCCTGATCTACACCGTGTGGAGCAGCGGCAAGCCGATCGAGCCCGACCCCTTCCTCAAGGGCTACGCCTGGGCCAAGGGACTCTAGTAACCCCCACGAAGTTCTCCGCTCGCAAGCTCACTCCGATACTTCGCGGGGCCCCCGATACGCCACCCCCACGAAGTTCTCCGCTCGCCACACAACCACGACGGATGCCGCGGCCTCGCCAGCGGTGAGGCCGCGGGCATACGTCGACATCACCTCTCCCACAACCGGAACGGACCACGATGGACGTCTTTGCGAGCCAGGTGTTCGCCGGGCTCTCGCTCGGCTCCGTGCTTCTCCTCGCCGCGCTCGGACTCGCTCTGACCTTCGGTCAGCTCGGAGTCATCAATATGGCGCACGGCGAGTTCCTCATGATCGGTGCCTACACGGCATACGTCGTCCAACGCGTCGTGACGGATGCGGGCATCTCGTTCCTGATCGCCCTGCCACTGGCGGCGGTCATCGCCGGCATCCTCGGCGTCGCTCTCGAGTGGGCCGTCATCTCGCGCATGCGCGGCCGCCCACTCGACACTCTCCTGGTCACATACGGCGTGGCGCTCCTCCTCCAGCAACTCGCCCGCGACATCTTCGGCGCCCCGAATATCGATGTGCGAGCGCCCGATTGGCTCTCGGGTCCGATCGTCATCGGTGGGCTGTCGATGCCCAAGACGCGCCTGATGATTCTTGCGCTGAGCATCGGCTGTGTCGCTGCCGTAGCGCTCCTGCTCACCCGCACCCCGATGGGTCGCCGCATCCGAGCGGTGGTGGGCAACCGCGATCTCGCGGAATGCAGCGGCATCGCGACCGCACGCGTCGATCGGCTGACCTTCTTCCTCGGCTCCGCGCTCGCCGGCATCGCGGGCGTCGCGCTGACCCTGCTCGGATCGGTCGGACCGACCGTCGGCCAGAACTACATCGTCGACGCCTTCCTCGTAGTGGTCGTCGGCGGCATCGGCCGCGTGTGGGGAGCCGTGCTCGCGGCGATGGCGCTAGGTCTGCTTCAGTCCTTTCTCCAACTGTGGAGCGACGCCTCGCTGGCCAAAGTGCTCGTCCTGCTCGCCGTCGTCGCCTTCCTCCAGATCCGGCCGCAAGGCTTGTTCACCGTCCGCACGAGGAGTCTGGCATGATCGCTCTCACCCAAAGCTCCCGAGCCCGTCTGGTCGCGGGACTCGTCGCCTCCATCGCCCTGCTCGCGGCGGCACCCGCCGTCCTCTCCGACTTCCGGCTGCTCCTGCTCGCCAAATTCCTCTGCCTGGCCATGGTCGCCGTCGGCATCGGCCTCGCCTGGGGCCGCGGCGGCATGCTCACGATGGGCCAGGGTGTCTTCTTCGGCCTCGGCGGCTACCTGATGGCCATGCACCTCAAGCTTGCCGACGCCGGCCCAGGGGGCGTGCCCGACTTCATGCAGCTCTACGGCACCGGCGTCGTGCCCGCGTGGTGGGAGCCGCTGCGCTCCGGACTTGTCACGCTCCTGCTCATCGTGGTGCTACCAGCGGCCCTGGCGTGGTTGCTCGGTACCGGCGTCTTCCGGCGACGCGTGCGGGGTGCCTACTTCGCCATCCTGAGTCAAGCGCTTGTGGCGGCCTTCGCGATCCTGCTCATCGGGCAGCAGCAGAGCACCGGAGGGACCAACGGGCTCAACGGATTTCGCTCTTTCCTCGGCTATGACCTGACCGATCCGGTCAACCATCAGACCCTGTATGCCCTGTGCGCGGCCGTCCTGATCGTCATGGTGCTCATCGTCCGGCAGCTCTACCGCTCCCGCTGGGGGGAACTGCTCCTTGCCGTCCGCGACCAGGAGAATCGCGTCCGTTTCCTCGGCTACGACCCGGCCTCGGTCAAGATCACTGCCTTCGTCATTGCCGCCGTCTTCGCCTCGATCGGCGGAGCGCTCTTCGTCCCGGTTGTCGGCATCATCTCGCCGGCCGATGTCGGCGTCACCGCCTCCATCGGTTTCATCGTCGGCGTAGCGATCGGGGGCCGTGCCTCGGTGCTCGGACCGCCGCTCGGCGCGATCGCCGTCGCGTGGGCGCAGACCAGCTTGTCGGAAAACTTCCCATCGGCGTGGACGTATGCCGAAGCCGCCCTCTTCATCGTCGTCATCGCCGTGCTCCCGGCGGGCTTGGCCAGCCTGCCAGCACTCGCACGGCGGGTGACGCACCGGCGTGCGGGTGAGGCCACGGCATACGCGCACGGCACCCCAGCCCCTGTGGAAGGATCGCTATGACCAGCCCCGGCCGACACGGCGGCGTCGACGCCGAGCGACTCGGCAAGCTCATCACGCCGGACCCCGAAACCATCCACGACTACCTCGAAATCCGCGGTTTGCGTGTGGCTTTCGACGGCTTCGTCGCCGTGAAGGATATCGACCTGACGGTGACCCGTGGTGACCTGCGCTTCCTCATCGGTCCCAACGGCGCCGGCAAAACCACGGTCATCGACGCCATCACCGGGCTCGTCCCAGCGACCGGAAGCGCCGCCTTCGGCCGCAAGGAATTGCTCGGGAAGCCGGTTCACCGCATCGCCCGGCTCGGCGTCGGCCGGACATTCCAGACCGCCAGCGTCATCGAAGAACTCGACGTGCTGAGCAACCTCGACCTGGCGGCCGGTGCGAGCAGACCAGCGGTCAGCCGGCTACGTGCGCGACGCGGCGTGCCCGCCAGCGTCGAGGAGGCGCTGGAGGCCATCGGGCTGGCCGATGAACGCTTCCGGAGCGCCGGAGCGCTCGCCCACGGCCAGAAGCAGTGGCTCGAGATCGGCATGCTGCTCGTCCAGGGGGCGCGCCTGCTGCTGCTCGACGAGCCGGTCGCTGGAATGAGTCACTCCGAACGCGAGCAGACCGCGGACCTGCTCCGCGCCATCTCGCCGCACCGCGTTGTTGTGGTGGTCGAGCACGACATGGAATTCCTTCGCGCCGTGGCTGATTCGGTGACCGTGCTCGCAGCCGGTGAGGTCCTCGCGCAGGGCACCGTGGCCGAGATCCAGAACGATCCGCGCGTCCAGGAGATCTATTTGGGTACGCCCGTCCACGAAGGGGGACGCTGATGCTGACGCTGGAGAAGGTCCGGCTCGGATACGACCGGACGACAGTCGTCCACGACGTGTCGATCGAAGTCCCGGACAGCGGGATCGTCGCCGTCCTCGGCCACAACGGCGCCGGAAAGACCACCTTGCTGCGCGGCGCAATCGGGTTGCTGCGCCCAATGGCGGGCCGCGTCGTCTTCGACGGCGAGGACGTCGGCCGGCTGGGGCCGTCCGCGCGCGTGGCGCGCGGGCTGGCCTACGTCCCGCAGGGGCAGCAGGCCTTCGGTGATCTCTCGACGAGGGAGAACCTGCGGCTCGTCGCCGAGCAACACCGCGCTCCGGCGTCCCGAATGGACGAGGTGCTCGATCTCTTCCCCGCCCTCGCCGAGCTGATGGATCGGCGCGCGGGCCTACTCTCCGGGGGGCAGCGACAGCAACTGGCCATCGCCCGCGCACTGCTGACCGGGCCGCGACTGCTGATGCTCGACGAGCCGACCGAGGGCATCCAGCCCAATGTCGTCCAGCTCATCGAACGGACCATTGTCGAACTCGCCGCGGCCGGACTGGCGGTGCTGCTTGTGGAGCAGCACGTCGGCTTCGCCCTCCAGGCGGCCAGCACGTATGCCGTGCTCACCAGCGGCCGCATCACCGACCGTGGCGAGGGTGGCGCCACGTCGACGGACACCGTGCGCACGGCCATGCGGATCTGAGGCCACGGTCATGCATCTGATGCCTTCGGATTCGGAGAAGCTGCTGCTCGCCGTCGCCGGCATGCTGGCGCGGGACCGCCTGTCCCGTGGCCTACGCCTGAACTATCCCGAGACCGTCGCCCTGCTCTCGATGTGGGTCGTCGAGCGCGCCCGGGAGGGTGCCTCGGTGGCCGAGTTGATGGCCCAGGGGAGTTCGGTTCTCAGCCCGAGCCAGGTGCTCGCCGAGGTCCCGGGCATGCTGCACGACGTGCAGGTCGAGGCGACCTTCCCCGACGGTCGCAAGCTGGTTACGTTGCACCATCCGCTCGGGCACGGGCGGGCGGGGGTGGCACCGGGCGGCATACGGACGATGGACGGGACGATCACGATCAATGTGCGCCCGGATGGTGAGCGAATCGCCCTGCGCATCGAAAACACCGGCGACCGGCCGGTCCAGATCGGCTCGCATCTGCACCTGCCCGACGCCAATGCCGCGCTCGCCTTCGATCGCGCTGCGGCGCAGGGCTTCCGGCTCGACATTGCCGCTGGGACGTCGGTGCGTTTTGAACCAGGTGTTGCCCGGGACGTGACGGCGGTCAGCCTGGGGGGCGCGCGTCTTGTGCCCGGCCTGCAGATCCGGACGGCGGCGCACGATGGCTGAGCTGACGCGCGCTCAGTATGCCGCCCTGACCGGTCCGACGGTCGGTGATCAGATCCGGCTCGGCAACACCGACCTGTGGATCGAGGTCGAGCGTGACCTGACGGTCGGCGGCGACGAGGCGATCTTCGGCGGGGGCAAGTCGATCCGGGAGTCCATGCTGCAGGGGACAACGACCCGCGCCGAGGGCGCCTTGGACACGGTCATCACCAATGTCGTCCTCCTTGACCACTGGGGGATCGTGCGCGCCGATGTCGGCATCCGCGACGGCCGGGTCGTCGCGCTCGGCCATGCCGGCAACGCCGACATCGCCGACGGTATCGATTCGTTGTTGCCCATCGGCCCGGCCACGGATGTCATTGCCGGAGAGGGAAAGATCCTGACCGCGGGCGGCATCGACATGCACGTCCACTTCCTCTCCACGAGCCAGGTCCACGAAGCCCTCGCCGCCGGCCTGACCACCCTCGGTGGTGGCGGGACCGGGCCGTCGGAGGGGTCCAAGGCGACCACGGTGACACCCGGGTCGTGGCATCTCGCCTCGGTGCTGCGGGGACTGGACCATCTGCCCGTCAACCTGCTGCTGATGGGCAAGGGCAACACCGTCAGCGCAGAAGGGCTGGCCGAGCAGGCGCGCGGCGGGGCCGCGGCCTACAAGGTGCACGAGGACTGGGGATCGACGCCTGCCGCGATCGACGCAGCCCTGCGCGCCGCGGACGAGTGGGGGCTGCAAGTGGCGCTGCACAGCGACTCGCTCAACGAGGCCGGATTCGTCGAGTCGACGCTGCGGGCCATCGGCGGACGATCCATCCACGCCTTCCACACCGAAGGCGCGGGCGGCGGGCACGCTCCGGACATCATGACGATTGCCTCCCATCCCAATGTGCTGCCCGGGTCGACGAATCCGACGCTGCCGCACACGGTCAACACGGTCGCCGAGCACCTGGACATGCTCTTGGTGTGTCACCACCTCAACCCGCGGATTCCGGAGGACCTCGCCTTCGCCGAGTCGCGGATCCGGGCGACGACGATCGCGGCCGAGGACATCCTCCATGACGCCGGGGCGCTGTCGATCACCAGCTCGGATGCGCAGGCGATGGGCCGCATCGGCGAGGTCATCACGCGGACCTGGCAAGTCGCCCATGTGATGAAACATCGGCGCGGGCCGCTCTCGGCATCCGAACGCGCGGACAATGATCGGGCGCGGCGCTATATCGCGAAGTACACGATCAATCCCGCAGTGGCCCATGGCATTTCCCACCTCGTGGGCTCGGTCGAGGCAGGCAAGATGGCGGATCTGGTGTTGTGGGAGCCGGCCTTCTTCGGGGTTCGTCCGAGCGTGGTGATCAAAGCCGGCTCGATCGTCTGGGCAGCCCTGGGCGACCCGAATGCGTCGATCCCGACGCCGCAACCGGTGCTGATGCGGCCCGCCTTGGTTTCGCGGTCGGCAGCGGCGGAGTCGGTGGCCTTCGTCGCGCCGGTGGCGATCGAGGAGGATCTCGCGGGCTGGCTCGGGCTAGGTCGCACGCTGGTGCCGGTCCGCCCGACCCGCGGGGTGACCAAAAGCGACATGGTCAACAACGCGGCCCTGCCAGCCATCGCGATCGACCCTGAGACCTTCGCTATTCGCATCGACGGCGAACTGGTCATTCCAGAGCCGGCAACCGAACTCCCTCTGGCCCAACTGTATTCGTTGTTCTGACGGAGTCGGCAATGGATGGCGATGGAGTGTGGGCGATGATCGTGGACCCTGACATGGCGGGGCTGCTGATATTGGCCGACCCCCGATTGCCGGTCGGTGGGCACACCCAGTCGGGCGGGTTCGAGCCGGCGGTGCTCGGTGGCTGTGGGCTCGCGGACCTGCCGGACTATGTGGAGGTGCGATTGCGGACGGTCAGCGCCGTCGACCTCGGCACCGCCGTGGCCGCGTATGCCGCGCTCGGCGCGCCGTCGGATGGGCTGGCCGATGTGCATGCGCACTGGGCGGCACGGACACCAAGCCACGTGCAACGTCAGGCGTCGGAATCCGCCGGCTCAGGCATGCTGCGGCTGTTGCGCCGGCTCTTCCCGCACCACGTGGCCACCGCGCTCGTCAGCGAACTGCCCACGGCCCCACGACCGATCACGTATGCCGCTCTGGGCCGCGCGTTGGGTGCCTCGCCTCGCGAGGTGGGCGCAGCCTTGCTCCACGACGATGTGCAGGCCGTGACCTCAGCGGCCCTCAAACTGCTCCCGGCCGACCCCGTCGATGCGGTCGGCTGGGCATTGGCGACGCGGGGAACGCGGGCCGAGTTGCTGTCCGCCGCTCTTGCCTGCCCGGGGCGACCGGACGGCATACCGGCCCGCTCGGCACCGCAGCTAGAAATGTGGGCGCATAACCACGACCGAACGAACCGGAGGCTCTTCCGTGCCTGAATCCCCTTCTCCGACAACACAACGCGCTCTCCGCATCGGCGTTGCCGGCCCGGTGGGGACGGGCAAGACGTCGATCATCGGCGCCTTATGCCGAACGCTTGCAGAGCGCATTTCGCTCGCCGTGGTCACCAATGACATCTATACCGACGAGGATGCCCGCATGTTGCGCGCGGCGGGGGTCCTGGATCCGGACCGAATCCGTGCGGTCGAGACCGGAGCGTGCCCGCATACGGCGATCCGCGACGACGTCACGGCGAATCTGACGGCGATCGAGGAGTTGGACGCGACTTATGTCCTGGACGTCGTTCTTGTGGAGTCCGGTGGTGACAACCTGACGGCGACCTTCTCGCCGGCTCTCGTGGACGCGCAGCTCTTCGTTCTCGATGTCGCGGGGGGCGGTGAC
>NZ_BAAAPN010000023.1:0-27885 GCF_039531165.1 Nostocoides vanveenii
CCGCTTCCCCTCCCCCGCAAGCGGGAGGTACCCCCACCGCGAATACGGCATCAACACCACCTGGCTTCTCGCGGTCGCGATCGGCGCCGACCTGACCGCCTGGCTGCGGCTGCTCGCGCTGCCCGAGACGTTGAAGACCTGCGAACCGAAAGCGCTGCGCTACCGCTTCCTCCACATCCCCGCCCGACTCACCACCAGCGGACGACGCCGCCACCTCCGCCTGCCGGAAACCTGGCCCTGGACCCAGGCCGCCGTCGCCGCATTCACCGCTGTGATGGCCATCCCGCTCCTGACCTGACAACACACTCGGCCCTGACCACCGCGACCCAAGGACCCTCGAAAACCCGCACCGCAGCGCCACGCGGCACCAACGCCTGCCCCCACACGCCGACAGCCCCTCCACGCCCCTCACGTCATCAAACCGCTGCCCCGTGAAAGACGGAGGCTAGCGCTGTCCTTCCCCAGGTCTTTCCACAGTCGGTGGGTTGGCCGTTACCGGAACGACATCGACTCTCTCGTCGGCGTGTCGAGGTCCTGACCTGCAAGGACCCCATTCGCTGTCCACACGATGGGGATAAGTCTGTGGATTACGCGACGCTTAGCCACCGCCGTCGGTGTGGACAAGCTCGGCGCGCCTGATGATGACGTGGGGACCGTCCTGCGCGTGTCCTCCCCAGCCCGTATGCCCGCCTGGGGACGCCCGTGTGAATCCCCACGTCGCGTTGCTCGTCCCCATCGTCGATCCACCGGTGATCCACGGTCCGCAACCGCCGCTGACCTGCGCGTTCGGCGAAGATCCACAGCATCCACACCCGCGATGACGATGACGACAATTGATCCAGTGGCTTTTTCGGCCCCGCGCACCAGTTGTGGAGATCGCCGTGACTACGCAGGAGGCGGGGGCCTCGGATAGTGTCAGCATTCCTATGGCGGGCGGTCGCTCGCCACGGCAGCTCTTGCCGCAATCCAAAGGTGGTTGGCGAAGTGAAGTTCCGTGTCGAGCGCGATGTTCTTGCCGAAGCGGTGACCTGGGTAGCCCGTGGCCTGCCGGTGCGACCGGCCGTCCCGGTGCTCGCCGGGGTGCTCATCGACGCCGGCACCGACGGCACGGTGACCCTGTCGGCGTTCGACTACGAGGTCTCGGCGCGCATCACGGTCAGCGCGGAGGTCTCCGAGCCCGGCACGGTGCTGGTGCTCGGGCGACTGCTCTCTGACATCTCGCGCAATCTCCCCGCGGACAAGCCGGTCGACGTCAGCACCGACGGATCCAAGGTGCTGGTCAACTGCGGCTCCTCCCGCTTCGCTCTGCTGCAGATGCCGGCCTCGGACTACCCGACCCTGCCGACCCAGCCCGAGTCAAGCGGCACCATCGACGGAGCCACCTTCACCCAGGCGGTAAGCCAGGTCGCGATCGCCGCTGACCGGGGCGACACCCTGCCGATCCTGACCGGCGTGCGCGTCGAGATCGAGGGCGAGAAGGTCACCTTCTTGGCCACCGACCGCTACCGGCTCGCCATGCGCGAGTTCACATGGAATCCCAGCTCGTCCGACGCCTCGCATATCGCGCTCATCCCGGCCAAGACCCTCTCGGAGATGGCGCGTTCGCTCGGCTCGGGCGGCTCGGTGGCCATCGCGCTGGGCTCGGCCGCCGGTGGCGACGGGCTCGTCGGCTTCGAGGCCGGCCAGCGACACAGCACCTCCCGGTTGCTCGACGGCGAATACCCCAAGGTCGCCAAGATCTTCCCCAGCAGCAGCGAGATCGAGGCCGTCGTCAAGACCGCCGACCTGATCGAAGCCGTCAAGCGCGTCGCACTCGTGGCCGAGCGCAATACGCCCGTGCGTCTGCGCTTCAGCCAGGGCCAGGTCGACATCGAGGCCGGCACCGGCGACGACGCGCAGGCGTCCGAGGCCGTCGAGGCTCGCCTCGATGGTGCGGATATCGATGTCGCCTTCAACCCCGCCTTCCTGCTCGACGGGTTGGGGGCACTCCCTACGCCCTATGCCCACCTGTCCTTCACGGCAGCGCTGAAGCCGGCGATGATCTCC
Organism: Nostocoides vanveenii; assembly: GCF_039531165.1. Taxonomy (NCBI): domain Bacteria; kingdom Bacillati; phylum Actinomycetota; class Actinomycetes; order Micrococcales; family Intrasporangiaceae; genus Nostocoides; species Nostocoides vanveenii. The sequence goes on from NZ_BAAAPN010000023.1 coordinate 2,047, forward strand.
GGACAGTCGGAGGAGGACGGGTCACCCGACGTCAGCTACCGCTACGTCCTGCAGCCGGTCCGCCTCACCTCATAAGCACGCCGCGACCTGCCCGGCACGGCGTCACTAGAGTGTGACCCACGCGCGAGCCCGCGCGAGCAATTGACGTCAGGAGAGGTGCACATGCAACTGGGCTTGATCGGGCTGGGCAAGATGGGTGGCAATATGCGCGAGCGGCTGCGCCGCGCCGGCCATGAGGTCATCGGCTACGACATCAATCCGGACATTTCCGATGTCAAGTCGCTCGCCGAACTGGTCAAGCAGTTGCCGGCCCCGCGCGTCGTTTGGACCATGGTTGCGGCCGGCGAGATCACTCGGCAGACCGTCGCCAAGCTCGGCGACCTGCTCGAGAAGGGCGACCTCGTCATCGACGGCGGCAACAGTCGATTCACCGACGACTTCGAGAACGAAAAGTTGTTGAAGGCCAAGGGCATCGGCTACCTCGACTGCGGTGTCTCCGGCGGCATCTGGGGCCTCGAGAACGGCTATGGCCTGATGGTCGGCGGCACCGCCACCAATGTCCGCCGGGCGATGCCGATCTTCGACGCGCTGCGCCCCGAGGGCCCGCGCGACGAGGGTTTCGTGCACGCCGGGAAAGTCGGCGCCGGGCACTACACCAAGATGGTCCACAACGGCATCGAGTACGGCCTGATGGCGGCGTATGCTGAGGGCTACGAGTTGCTGATGAAGAAGGACATCGTCGAGAACGTGCCCGGGGCCTTCAAGGCCTGGTCGCGCGGCACTGTCGTCCGGTCCTGGCTGCTCGATCTGATGGTCGATGCGCTGGAGAAGAATCCCGGCCTCGAGGGCGTCTCCGACTACACGGTCGACTCCGGTGAGGGCAAGTGGACGGTCGAGGAGGCCATCGCGCTCGATGTGCCGATGCCCGTCATCTCCTCCTCGCTCTTTGCCCGCTTCGCCTCGCGCCAGGCGATCAGCCCGACCATGCAGGCCGTATCCGCCCTGCGCGGCGAGTTCGGTGGCCACAAGGTCATGACGATCGCCGAGGGCGACGCGCTGCGCGGTGGCGCGGAAAAGGCGGCAAGCCCCGCCGCCGCGAAGCAAGCGACGTCCGTCTCGACCGCCAAGAAGGCGGCCAAGACCGCGACGAAGCGCTCGGCGACCGCCAAGAAGGCCGCCCAGAAGAAGACCGACGCCTAAGGGCACGGATCCAGCGCATACGCTGCACCGGTGCATGTCCGGCACCTCAGCCTGATCGACTTCCGCAGCTATCCGAGCGCGGAGGTTGCGTTGGGCCCGGGAGTGACCACGCTCCTCGGGCCCAACGGGCAGGGCAAGACCAATGTCGCCGAAGCCCTCGGCTATCTCGCGAGCCTGGAGAGCCATCGGGTCGCGAATGACGCTCCGCTCGTGCGTTTCGGCGCGAGCCAGGCCATCGTGCGCGGTGCCATCGTGCGCGACGCCCGCGAGACCCTCCTGGAGTTGGAGATCAACCCGGGCAAGGCCAATCGTGCCCGCCTGGGTCGTTCGCCGGTCGGGCGCCCCCGCGAGGTCCTCGGGACCTTGCGTTCGGTGCTCTTCGCTCCCGAGGACCTCGCCCTCGTCAAGGGCGACCCCGCCGCGCGCCGGCGATTTCTCGACGACCTCCTCGTCCAGCGGCAACCGCGCTGGGCCGGTGTGCGCGCGGATTACGACCGCATCCTCAAGCAACGCAATGCCCTGCTGAAATCCGCTGCCCCCGTGCTTCGCCGCGGCCGCCGGGCGCGACCGGTCGAGGGCGTGAGCGCGGCAAGCGAACGCGAGAGCGCGCTGCATACCTTGCACGTGTGGAATGCGAGCCTCGCCGGCTTCGGCGCGCAATTGCTGTATGCCCGCCTGCGTCTCGTCCGCGATCTCGGCACCCACCTCACCACGGCGTATGCGACGGTCAGCGGAGAGGACGGTCAGGCGCTCCTCAGCTATCGGTCGTCGCTCGCCGAGCCATGGGCCGCGGCCATCGCGGCCGGTGAGGTGCCCAGTGTCGAGGAGTTGATGGCCGGCTTCGCCGAGACGCTGATCGCGGTGCAGGAGAACGAGATCGACCGCGGTGTCTCGCTCGTCGGGCCGCATCGCGACGATCTGCTCTTGACCCTTGGTGAGCTCCCCGCGAAGGGGTATGCCAGCCACGGCGAGTCCTGGTCCTTTGCCCTAGGGCTCAAGCTCGCGGCCTACGCACTCTTGCGGCACGACCTGGGGACCGATCCGGTCCTGGTGCTCGACGATGTCTTCGCGGAGCTCGACTCGGGGCGCCGCGACCGGCTGGCCGCGCTGATTGCCGACTGCGAGCAGGTGCTGATCACCGCCGCGGTCGAGGCCGATATCCCTGCGGGCCTAAGCGGCCGGACCCTGGCCGTGACCCGCGGCTCCATCGGGCCCCGGGAGGAGTGATGGACCCCGACGAAGACGTGCTGCCCGATCCGGAGGAGTTCGTCCCGGATGCGTCGGTCGCTGCTGCCGAGGCCCTCGCCCGCGCCCGCGCGATGGCGCGGGCCCGCGGACTTCGGCCGGGCACCCCGGCCAAGCGCACGGCGGTGACCGGCGCCGGCCGGGACCCACGCGACGGCCGCGATCCGGCCCTGCTCGGCGAGGTCGTCGAACGCCTGATCACCGACCGGGGCTGGGAGCACGAGGTCGAGGTGGGCGGCGTCATCGGGCGGTGGGAGCAGATCGTCGGCCGCGAGCTGGCCGCCCATGCCGCCCCGGTGACCTTCACCGAGGGCGTGCTCACCATCCGTGCCGAGTCCACCGCCTGGGCCACGCAGCTGCGGATGCTGACCAACACCCTGCTCGCCCGGATCGAGAAGGAGATCGGGCCGGGCATCGTCGCCGAACTACACATCATCGGCCCCAGCGCGCCGAGTTGGTCCCACGGCCGGCGTAGCGTCACCGGCGGCCGCGGGCCGCGCGACACCTACGGCTGAATGCGCACCCGGATTGCACGGATGCACAGTCCGTATGCCGCTGGCGTGCGCCCCGCTGCCGGGCGCGCCTAGGTTCGCGCCCAACCGGCGACCCGAAGGAGTGCCCCATGCCCCGCCGCGCCATCCACACCGTGCTCGCCGTGGCCACGAGTGCCGCGCTGACGGTCCCGGCGGCCACGGCCGACGCGGCACCTCCGGCCGCGGCCGCAGCGGTGGCGAACGGCATACCGGCACGCCTCGATCTGCGGGTGCTCGTCGTCGACGACGGCGACTCCGGTGTGGCCGCAGTGCGCTCGCGCTTGGACGAGGAGGGGGTGCCCTACGAGCGCATCGACCTCGGTGACGCCGCGCGCCCGGTCCTGACGGCCGACTTCCTGGCCGGCACGGATGCCGGCGGCACCTTCGGGAAGTACTCCGCAGTGGTGCTGCCCAATGAGGCGCCCGCGGGGCTGAGCGCCGACGAGCAAGCGGCGCTCGCGGCCTACGAACGCGGATATCACGTGGGCAGATCGTCTCCAATACCTGGCCCAATCCGGCACTCGGCTTCGACTGGCCGCAGTGGTCGGGGGTCGTGGGCGGAATGGCGACGAGCGTGACCCCGGCGGCGAAGGCGGCCGGCTGGGGTTATCTCGCCGGCCCGGTCACTCTCGATGACGGCGACCCGAAGGTCGATGAGTCCTATGGCTATCTCGCGCCGGCGGCCCCGCCGCAGATGCCGTAACCCGGGCAGTCGTTGACGCCCTATCTGACCGCGCCGATCCCCGGCACCGGCGGCACCGGCGTGCTCATGGGCGAGTTCGACGACGACGGTCGTGAATCCCTCGTGCTCGGCTTCGCCAACAACCAGTGGCTGACGCACTTCAAGGTGCTCGGCCACGGCGTCGTCAGCTGGCTGACCCGTGGCGTATCGCTCGGGATCTATCGCAACGGGTTCTCGATCCACAGCGACGATCTTTTCCTGCCCGATGCCCGCTGGAGCATCGCCGGGCACGATCGGCGCGGACTGCGACCCGGACACCTATCCGCCGACGCTGGCGTCCAAGATCCGGATGAGCCTGCCGATGTCGCCTATCTGGTGGCCTGGCAAAGGCGCACCGGCCTCAAGATCGACCAGGCCTTCAACGGCTTCGGCTCCGGCGACTGGTCCGCGCAGACCGGCGCGCCGGACCCGCTGCTGCCGGCGATCACGGCCGCGAAGGGCAGCCTGCGCTTCATCATCCCCAATCTCGGGCCGGCCCGGACCGCGACCGGTGTGAAGTGGCCCGGCGCGGACGCCTCACGCGAGACCGTGGTGCGCCGCGTCGGCAGCGCCCGCACGGTGCCCCGGCACCCGATGAACAGCTTCGACAACGTCGGCACCAAGGCCGACGAGGTTGCCGAGTACAACTGGATCGACACCTCCCGCGACGACGGCGGGTCCGGCTACTGCGCCGACCATCCGGCGACCGAGACCTGCATCAGCCCGCTCGACCCGGTGAGCGGGTATGACGCCTACATCGTGCCGATCGAGAAGCGAATCGCGTTCTCCCACATCGTCGCCAACGACCCGATGCCGCACTCCGCGCACCAGGCCAACCTGGCCGAGGACCGGATCCTCTACCCCGTCCTCGACTCGATCCTCGCGACCTACCGCCGCACCTTCGCCGCGTCCGCACTCTTGGTCAACCCGCGCCTGACGAACGCCGGGGCCGCGCTGGCCCGGCTCCAGGACCGGGCGGGCCACAACCGGCGTGACCGCCCGGCTCGGGGGCCGCACCGTGACCGTCACCAATGGCTCCGCGGCCCGCGCGTCTGTGCCGGTCACCGCGCCCGCTGGCGCCACGGCTCCCGGTCTGACCGGCCGGTATGCCGGCTCCACCAGCGGGGGGGTCGCTCTCGACCCCGGCGCGACGGTGCGCGGCACGCTGACGGGGGATACGGCATACGGCAATCCGGGCGGAGCCCGCAGCGTGATGCGGCCGGCGATCTGGGTGCCGGCCCAGCATACGACGTGGAATGTGAACTATGCCGCGCCCATCGACTGACCAAGGACGTCGCGGTCTTCGATCTCGACTGGGAGGACACCAGGGCCGCGCAGGTGGCGGGGTTGCGGGCACGGGGCACGCATGCGATCTGCTACTTCAGCGCGGGGTCGTGGGAGAACTGGCGCTCGGATCAGGCGGCCCTCCCCGCGGCCGTCAAGGGACGCAATCTCTCCGGCTGGAAGGGCGAGAAATGGCTGGACACACGCGCGCTCGCGACGTTGCTGCCGATCATGGGCAAGCGGATGGATATGTGCAAGGCCAAGGGCTGCGAGTCCCTCGATCCGGACAATGTCGACGGCTAAGGCAACCGGACCGGCTTCCCGCTCACGCGTGCTGACTCGCTCGCCTACCTGCGGGCGCTGCTGGCCGTGGCGCACGAGCGGGGGTTGTCGACGGGGCTGAAGAATGCCGTGGAGCTGGTGCCCGCGCTCGCCGGCGAGATGGACTTCGCCGTCAACGAGTCGTGCGAGGTGTATGCCGAGTGCGGGGCCTACGCGCCGATGGTGGCCGGCGGCAAGGCGATCCTGCACATCGAGTACCGCGCGACCATCGCCGCGATCTGCGGAAATCGGCCGGCGGCCTTCTCGACGCTGTTGAAGAATCGCAGCCTGGATGCGGTGATCCTCGGCCGCTGATGAGCTCGGCGACGGCCTCGGGAGGACTCGGGTGCGCAAGAATGCGCGCGTGAGTAGGTGGGTGGCGCTGCTGCGGGCGGTGAACGTCGGTGCGCGGACGTATCCGATGGCGCAGGTGCGGGCGGCCCTCACCACCGCCGGGTATGCGGATGTCGAGACCCATATCCAGACCGGCAATATCTGCCTCAGCGCTCCGGCGCGGTCGGGGCCGAAACTGGAGTCGGCGCTCGAAGCCGTCTTCGCGGCCGACCGGGGATTCCGGGTGGCCACCTTCGTGCTCCGGCCCGCGGACGTGGCCGAGTTGGCGGACGCCACGGCGCAGTTGAGCGGGCTGCACCGGCCGGAGTTCGGGCACTATGTCTCGGTGTTGCGGTCGGCCCCGGACCCCACCCTGGTCGATCGGCTCGAGGATCTGCGGCGTCCCGGCGAACTGGTGGTCGTGCGCGGCCGCGCGGTGCATCTGCTTTATGACGTGCCTTATCACCAGGCCAAGACCTCGAACGCCACGATCGAGGCGGTGACCGGGGCCGAAGCGACCAACCGCAATGCCCGGGTCATCGGGCAATTGGCGGCGAAATGGGGTCATGGATGAGTGGCGACGGGACGACTGACCCCGTGCCCCGCGCAGCAGGCCTGGGAGAACGGGCAGCTAAGGACCCGGCCTACGGCAACCGCGGGCACGTGCCCGGCTGGCGCGGCGCGGTGCTGTCGGTGACCATCTCCGCGCTCCTGGCTGCGGCCGGCCTGCTGATCAAGGCGGGGCAGCCGAGCGCGCCGCCGGGTGGCAGCGCCAGCGTCGCGACCGCTGGCGTGCCCGGGATGAGATCGACACCCGGGCCCAGCGGGAGCGCGGCGGTGGCCATTCCATCGGACACCCGCACCACGTTCATCGCCACCGAGGCCGTGCCGAGCGGGGCGACGCCGTGCCCAGGCGGGGCCGGCACGCCCCGTGCCGCGGCGGCCAATGCGATCACCGGCTGCCCGCTGGCGCTGGCCGTGCGCGACGCGTGGCGGGCGCAGTCGCCGAGCATCGGCGCGTCGCTGACTTTGCAGGTCACCGACCCGTTGAGCGGCGAGAAGCTGGCGATCCGCTGCCTCGGCCGGCCGCCGATCGTGTGCATGGGGAGCAACGACCGGCTGATCTATCTCTACTGACTCGTGGGGCTTCGCCGAGCCGTTGTCGGTGCTCTCGGCAAGACTGGGGCGCATGAACAGCACCAGGCAGGGGAGCCCCAGGGGGCGCTGCACCATCATCCCGCCGCACATTCTCGAGCGGCTGGCCCAGTCCGGCGATATCGTCGTCGCCGCCGCCGCGCGCGAGGCCTTGATCGACATCGACCAAGGTCTGCTCGCCCGTCGGGCGCACGGGCGCGGCGAGACGGCCGCGCCGGGCAAGAAGCGCCTGACACCCGGGACCATCGAGGGTGGGCCGGTGCGGTTGATCAGCGACGCCAAGTCGAGCAACCGGCTTCCCGGCACCACGGTGCGGGGCGAGGGCGACCTGGCGACCGGTGACGACGCCTGCGACGAGGCGTATGACGGGCTGGGTGCGACATGGACGCTCTACGCCCAGGCCTTCGAACGCAACTCCCTGGACGGTAAGGGCCTGCCGCTGCGCGCGAGCGTGCATTACGGGCGCGGCTACGACAACGCCTTTTGGGACGGCACCCAGATGGTCTTCGGCGACGGGGACGGCAAGATCTTCGGCCGGTTCACGGCCAGCCTCGACGTCATCGGGCACGAGTTGGCCCATGGCGTCACCGAGCACACGGCCGGCCTGATGTATCAGGGGCAGCCGGGCGCGCTGAACGAGTCGATGTCCGATGTCTTCGGCTCGCTGGTCAAGCAGCGCGAGTTGGGCCAGGACGCCGCCGGCGCCGACTGGCTGATCGGTGCCGAGCTGCTGATCGGCGAGCTCGCCGGTCAGGCGCTGCGATCGATGAAGGCGCCGGGCACGGCATACGACAATCCGGTGCTGGGCAAGGACCCCCAGCCCGCGCACATGCGCGACTATGTCGACACCGACGACGACCACGGCGGGGTGCACATCAACTCGGGCATTCCCAACAAGGCGTTCTACCTGGCCGCGACGGCGCTGGGTGGCAACTCCTGGGAGGCGCCGGGGCACATCTGGTATGCCGCGCTGACCGGCACCGCGATCGCCGCAGACTGCGATTTCGCCACCTTCGCCCGGCTCACCCAGGACGCGGCGACCGGCCTGTATGGCGCGGACTCGCCCGAACTGGCCGCAGTCACGGCGGCGTGGAGCGAGGTGGGCGTGCTCGAGGCGGCCCCCTCGGGGCCGGGCTCGCCGGAGCCCGGTGATCCGCCCGCCCCGACCGGCGAGAGTGTGGTCGCGGTGACCCGCAGCGGCGGCTTTGCCGGGCGCACGGTGCGCCGGGAGGTCGCCCTGGACAATCTGCCCAAACGCGATGCGAAGGCCTGGAACCGGGTGCTGAGCAGCGACACCTTGCAGGTGCTTGAGACCCGAGCAGCCGCTACTCCTGAGCGCTCCCAGCCCGACCGCTTCTGCTACGGCGTGGCCTGCGATCTGCCCCGCGTGGACGTGAGCATTCCCGAGCAGCACCTGCCCGAGGATCTGCGACAACTCTTCGATCGCACACTGACCGACGAGTCGTGAGCGGTCCGGGTCCCGTGGTCAGGAGGCGGTGATCACGGGTCCCTTCGCCACGCCCGCCTCGATCAGTCGCCGGTGCAGGGTAGGGGCGAGCGCGTTGATGAAGGTCTTGGTCAGGTGTGACCCTGCGCGATAGAGCAGGATGTGGTCGAGCACCGGCGGGCAGGTCGCCGTCGTCGGGCAGACGACGTCATTCATCGTCACGAAGACGGCGTCCGGCACCTGCTGGGCGATGGCGCGCAGCGCCGGCGTGCCCGACCCGTCGTTTTTGCGGAACGAACAATCGGCGACATAGTCCGTCGCCGCTCGCAGGCAGTCGAATATCGAACTCTTGCCCGGTTGCGGGGTGTCGGCGAGCAGTACCGCCCGCGTGCCGATAGCCGTATGCAGCTGGGTCAGCAGCGCGCTCTCGGAGCGGATCACCTGGTCGGTGCGCGAGATGTGCGAGGAAAAGATGAGCTTCGGCTTCTCCTCATCCCGCAACTGGGTGAAGACCCGCTCGACGAAGCGCGAACAGTTCGTCTGATCCGCCTCGGTCGCGAATGGGCAGGAACTGCGCGAATAGAACAGCACCCGCCAGTGCTCGACCTCGGCGATCCGCTGGAGGGCCGGCATCCATTGGCCGATCTTGGAGTCCCCGACGATCGCCACCGGTTGGCCATGTGGGTCGCCGTAGACGCACCGGCCGGCAGGGGGTGGCGTGTCGACGTCCGCGGTGAAGCGGCACCCATCGCGGTAGTAGTCGGGCTCGTCGGCCAAGGCCGCTCCACCGCTGGGGCGATACTCGCCCGAGCGGGTGGGCACCGACGGCGCGGCGACCGTCACGGTCGGGCTCTGACTGCCGCCCGAGACCACGGGGCTGGTGGTGCATGCTCCGAGAGCGGCCACCGTCGCAAGGAGGGCAACCAGCCGGTGAACGCCCCGCCAGGCGGCCGTCACGGCATGTCCAGGACCAGGCGGCGATCGCGTTGCGCAGCGAGGAAGAACTCCTTGACCGCATCCAGCGAAGCCGTCCACGACCCGCCGGTGCGCAACCGGACCGACGCCGTGCGCTCCTCGATCTCGCGGCCACCGACAACGATGGTCACCGGGACCTTGCGCATCGAGTGGGTCCGGATCTTGGCCTGCATGCGGGCGTCAGAGACGTCGGCCTCGGCGCGCAATCCGGCGGCATACAGCTCGTCGGCGACCGCCTGCGCGCCCTCGTCGAAGGTGTCGGTGACCGGAACGACGACGATCTGCTCGGGGGCCAGCCAGAAGGGGAAGGCGCCGGCATACTGCTCGGTCAAGAACGAGACGAACCGCTCGTGCGAGCCGAGCGGCGCCCGGTGGATGACGATCGGGGTCTTCTCGGTGCCGTCGGAGGCCTTGTAGGACAAGCCGAACTGGCGCGGGGTGTAGAGGTCGACCTGGTTGGTCGACGCGGCGAACTCCCGCCCGGTGACCGACTTGATGATGAAGTCGATCTTGGGGCCGTAGTGCGCCGCGCCGCCCACATCGAGGACGAACGGGATGCCGGACTTCTCCATCGCGCCCCGCGTGATCGCCTCAGCACGCTGCCACATCTCTTCGTCGTCGTGGTATTTGTCGGTGTTCTCCGGATCCCGGACGGCGAGCACCATGTGGAAGTCGGTGATGCCGAGGGCCTGGTAGTACATCTCGTGCATCCGCATGACCTCGAGGAACTGCTCCTCGGCCTGCTCGTCGGTGCAATAGATGTGCGCGTCGTTCTGGGTGAACCCGCGGGTCCGCATCAGGCCCTGGAGTTGCCCGGACTTCTCGAAGCGATAGACGGTGCCGTATTCGCCGACCTTGTAGGGCAGGTCGCGATAGGACTTCGGTCGCGCCCGGTAGACCATGTGGTGATGCGGGCAGTTCATCGGCCGCAGATAGTAGGTCTCGTCCTCGATCGAGATCGGGGCGTACATATCGTCGGCGTAGTAGGGCAGGTGGCCGGAGAGGAAGTAGAGGTCCTCCTTGGCCAACTGTGGGGTCACGACCCGCTTGTAGCCGAGTGACCGCTCGGTCTCGCGCGCCCACTTCTCCAACTCGTCGCGGACGATGGTGCCATTGGGCAGCCACAGCGGCAGTCCCTTGCCGATGTGCTCATCGAACGTGAACAGGTCGAGCTGCTCGCCGAGCTTGCGGTGGTCGCGCTTGAGGCGCTCCTCGCGTTCGGTCAGATAGGTCTTGAGCGCCTTGCGGTCGAGGAAGCAGGTCCCGTAAATCCGTTGCAGCTGAGGGCGCTTCTCATCGCCTCGCCAGTAGGCCGCCGCCGCGTGGGTCAAGGTGAAGACGCCCAGGTATTTGGTGTCGAGCACGTGCGGACCGCGGCACAGGTCGGTCCATTGGCGCTCGCCGGCATACGAGAGGTTGTCGTAGTAGGAGAGCGCGTCATCGCCATAGGGGTCGCCCTCGAAGCGCCAGGCCACGGGGTGGGTCGCGATGAGTTCCTGTTTCAGCGGCTCCTCGGTGGCCTCCGCCTCGGCGGCGCCGACGCTGGCCAACACGCGACGGCGGAAGAGCTGACCCTCGCCGACGATGCGGCGCATCTCCTCCTCCAGGACCGCCAGGTCGTCCGGGGTGAAGTTGTGATCGGTGAGGAAGTCGTAATAGAAGCCTTCGGCAGTCGGCGGGCCGATGCCTAGGCGCGCGCTGGGGAAGAGGTTCTGCACCGCCTGCGCCATGATGTGGGTCGTCGAGTGACGGATGATCGCCAGGCCGGCCGCCGAATTGCGCTGGATCAGCTCGGCCTCGGTGTCGGTCTCGGGGATCCAGGTCAGGTCGCGCTCGACGCCGTCATCGGTCTTGACCGCGATGACGCCGGTGGGGCCGTTGAGCAGGATGTTTTGCTCGGTCAGCGTGTCGACGACGGACGTGTCGGCGGGCAGGAGCAAGCGACGGTTTGCCGCGTCCGACATGACCGGCACCCCTTTCGATGGGTTGGCGATAACGCTCAATCTTAAGGTTGGCTCCGGCACATCGAGACGCGGCATCTGGCCTGGTGGATCATTTCGGCCGGTGTTCATCACTCCCCGACGGGCCAGTGCTGGATGTCGACGCCGGGCATGGGGAAGTCTTTGGGGTTACCCGTGGCCAGGGGTGCGCCGGCGAGATGAGCCGCGGCGGCGATCAGGCAATCGGCTTGCCAGAGGGTCTTGCCCAGCGCCGCGTAGGTGCGGCGCCACGTGCCAGCGATCCACGCCGCTTCCGCGGTAATGGGCATGACGATCAGGCCGGAGGCGAGGTGCTGTGCGGCCACCTCCTCGGGTGGCCGCAAACCACGGACGATCTCCTCGATGTTGATGGCCGTCGTTGCGGCGCGCACGCCACGTTCGGCAAGTCCGGTGACGCGTTCTGCGGCTGGCCGCCCACGCAGATGGTCGATGAGCACCGTCGTGTCGAGAAAGAGCAGCACCGATCAGCCCGCCCGGCGCGCATCCGCGTGCCGGCCGGCCCGCACCCACGCGGCTGGGTCGTCATCCCACTCGTGGGGGCCACTCTCGCGAAGGACGCCCGCGGACGACCGTAACGCCTCGGCGCGCCGCGCCTCGTCGAGAGCCTTGATGACCGCACGCCGAACGAAGGCCGATCGCTCGCGTGGACCGGCAAGCCGGTCGACCTCGGCGACGAGGTCGTCGTTGAGCTCTATGTGCATTCTCATGTGTAAACGCTAGCACCAACAATTTCACCCACGGAGGAATTCGTCACTGACCGAGCGGCGGCAGGTCGCGCTCGAAGAGCCAGGGCCGCAGTTCCGGGACCGGCCGGCCGAGATAGGCCTCGATATGCGCCAGGAAGGCCTCGGTCGACACATTGCCGCCCGAGCGGGCGGCGACCCAGGTGCGCAGGATGGCGAAGAAGCTGGCATCGCCCACGGCCTGCCGGAGGGTGTGCACGGTGAGGGCGCCGCGCTTGTAGACCCAGTCGTCGAACATCGCCCGCAGCCCCGGATCGGTGAGCGTATGCCCGCGCGGCGGCAGCGCGAGCCGGCTGTAGTGGTCCGCCGCGTGCTCGCTCGCAGGCTGGCCGCCAGCGGCCTCCGACCACAGCCACTCGGCGTAACACGCGAAGCCCTCGTGCAGCCAGATGTCGCGCCAGTCGGCGGCCGTCAGGGCGTTGCCGAACCATTGGTGAGCGAGTTCGTGCGCGACCAGCCGTTCGTTCGCCCAGGCCGGGGCCGCGTGGTTGCGCCCAAAACTGGAGAGCGCCTGCGCCTCCAAGGGGATCTCCAGCGGGTCGTCGGTCACGACCGCGGTGTAGGTAGCGAATGGGTAGGGCCCGAAGCGGGAGATGAACGCGGCGACCATCTCCCCCTGCCGGGCGAAAGCCGACCCGGCCCCCACATCCAGCCCAGCCGGCGCGACGATCGCGACGGGGACGGGCGCTGGGACGGGGCGAACGGCATACTGGCCGATCTGCACGGTGGCGAGATAGGTCGCGGTGGGCTCGTCGTGGGCATACGTCCACGTGGTGCGCCCCGAGCGCGTATGCCGTTCCTTCAGCACCCCGCCCGCGGCGACGTGGTAGCCGGCCTCGGTCGTGACGGTGATCGCGAAGGGGGCCTTGTTGCTCGGCCGGTCGTTGCACGGAAACCAGGATGGCGCGCCGTGCGGCTGGGAGCCGACGAGGACGCCATCGGTGAGTTCCTCCCAGCCGGCGCGTCCGTGCGCGCCGGGCATCGGGCGGGGCTTGCCGGCATACGCCACGTCGATCTCGAAGCGGGCGCCGTGCTGCTGACTGGTGCGGACGATCAGCCGACTGCCGCGCTGGGCGTATTTGACCGGCCTGCCGCCGACCCGGACACGCGAGACGTGGAGGTTGTAGAGGTCGAGGGCGATCTCGTTCAGGTCGGTCAGGGCCTCGGCGGTGATGACCGCCGTGCCGACGAGGTGATTGGTCGCGACCCTGTAGTCGAGGGTCAGGCCGTAGTGCCGGGCTGCGAAGCGGACGTCGCCGTGGGTGGGCAGATAGCTGTCCGGGGCGGGCAGGGGCGGGTGGGGCACGAGGGGATTTTCGCTCATGGGTCGCGGTGATCAGTGCCCGGGGCGCGTGAGAATGTCGGGCTCGGCCAAGATCGCGGCGAGTTCGCCGATGTGGTCGTGCTCCTGGCTCCAGGGGCTGATCGGGTTGCCGATCCACCGCGACTTGTCCGGCACTGACTCCCCGCGCATCACCAGCGAGGCCGGCCCGATGGTCGCGTGCCGGCCCAGGGTGGCGGCCGGCAGGACGACGCTATTTGGGCCGAGGGTCGAGCCGGCGCGCAGGGTGACGGTGTCGAGGCTGAGCACCCGGTCGTGAAAGAGGTGCGTCTGCACCACGCAGCCCTGCCCGACCGTCGCGCCATCGCGCAGGTCGATCAGATCGGGCTCGGGCAGCCAGTAGGTCTCGCACCACACGCCGGCGCCGACCCGGGCGCCGAGGGTGCGCAACCAGAGGTTGAGCACCGGCGTGCCGGTCGTCGCCCGGGCGAACCAGGGCGCGGCAATCACCTCGGTGAAGGTGTCGGCGAGTTCATTGCGCCAGACGAAAGAACTCCACAGCGGGTGATCCCCGGGCCGGACCTTGCCCACGAGCAGCCATTTGGCAGCGGTTGTCAGGGCGGCGGCGATTGCGCCGGCGGCCATGAGAACCACGCCTGAGAGGGCTGCGGCGAGTGGCCAGCCCTTGCCCGTCAGCGCCCAGAGCGCGGCGACCGTCACCAGGGCGAGGGCCACGGCGAGGCATTGCGGGATGAAACGGCAAGCCTCTACCAGGGCGCGCGCCACCCGCAGGTGGGTCGGCGGGTGGAAGGTGCGCTGCTGGTCGACCTCGCCCGGGGCGCGGCGCAGTTGCTCCGGTGGTGAGCCGACCCATGACGTGCCGGCCTTCGCCTCGCGCTTGCGGGGGGCGGCGGACAGGACGGCGACCAGGCCGGCCTTGGGCACCTTGCGGCCGGGGGCAGCCATGCCGGAGTTGCCGACGAAGGCGTGCTTGCCGACCTTGACCTCGTCCACCCGTAGCCAACCGCCGCCGAGTTCATAGCCGCCGATGAGGGTGTCGTCGGCGAGGAAGGCGCCTTGACCGACGGTCGTCAGCTTGGGAATGAGCAGCACCGTGGACGCCTCGACGTCCGGGCCGAGCCGGGCGCCGAGGGCCCGCAGCCAGGGGGGTGTCAGTGCGCTGGAGTACAACGGGAACAACCAGGTCCGTGCCTCGTCGAGGAGGCGGATCGTCGACCAGGCCTGCCAGGCCTGGCGGCCCTGCACGGGATGGGTGCCCGGGGTCAGCCCCCAGCCCAGCAGCCGCACGAGAAGGAGGATCATCAACGCCAGAGTGACAAAACCCGTCAGCGTCCCGACCGGCAGCCACCACGCCGCCGCGGCGAGGGCAGCCCCCGCCGAGCCCGTATGCCGCACGGCCGGCCACGCGGTCAGCGCGCCGGCCGCGATCGCCAGCATCGGCAGGCCGGCGATGACGAGGGAGGAAGCGGCATACGCGAGCACCCAGCGCGGCTTGTTGAGCCGGCGCCCGGTGGCGTCGACGGGCGGCGTCGCGGACCACCACGCGGCGGCCGGCTGGCCGGTCGAGCGGGCCGGGGAGCCGGACCAGCGCTCACCGGCCGGTACCTGCCCGAAGACGGCCGATCCCGCGACGACCTCGGCACCGTCCCCGATGTCGGCGCCCGGGCACAAAGTCGACCGGGCGCCAACGCGGGCGTCGCGTCCGATGCGGACCGGGCCGATCTTGAGGCGGTCCCCGTCGAGCCAGTGGCCGGTCAGATCGACCTCGGGTTCGATGCTGGCTCCGTCCCCGATGCGCAGCATGCCCGTGACCGGCGGCAGCGCGTGCAGGTCGACATCGCGGCCGATGTCGGCGCCGAGCAGGCGGGCATACCAGCGCAGCAGCACGGCACCGGCGCTCGAGGTTGCGCCGACCTCATCGACCCAGCGTTCGGCGAGCCAGACGCGCATATTAACCCGGCCGCCGCGAGGGTAGTCGCCCGGCGTGATCCCGGCGAGGATCACGCGCGCACCGGCGGCGGCGAGGAGCATCCGGCCGACCGGTGTGATCAGCACGACCGCCCCCACCAGCGGCCACCACCAGCTGACCGGGTGCGCCAACGGCAGGCCGGCACCGCCCGGCGTGACCCTGGCCAGCGGGCCGCCCGCGGCGAGCAGATTGGTCGCGATGGCGACATAGGTCAGCCAGCGCAGCCCGCGGATCGTGGTCAAGGGCAGGTGGGCGGCCACCTGGCCGGCCTGGGTCTTGCGCTCGACCGGCCGGACGTTCTTGTTCAGCCGGGAGGTCGGGATCGCCATCTCGTCCAGATGCGCGGCCAGGGCGGCCAGCGTGGGGTGGTCATAGATGTCGGCGATCGTGATCTCCGGGTGTGTCTCGCGCAGCCGGGCGACCATCTGGGCGGCCATCAGGCTGCCGCCACCGAGATCGAAGAAGTCGTCGTCAAGGCGCTCGGGTGCGGCCCCGATGATCTCCTCCCAGAGCCCCCGGATGCGCTCCTGGGTGCCGTCCAGGCGCAGGCCACTCGCCCCGTCGGGCCGCCCGACGGTTGGCAACGGCCAGGGCAGGGCGTCGCGGTCGATCTTGCCGCTGATGCGGGTCGGCAGGCTGGCCACCGGAGCCAGGCGAGGCACCAGCGCCGCCGGCATGGTGGCGCGCAGGTGCGCCATCGCGGCCCGCGCATCGAAGGCCTCGTCGACGGTCACATAGCCGACGAGGATCTTCGAACCGCTCGCCGTGGCGCGCACCGCGACCGCGGCGGCCGACACCCCGGGCAGGGCGAGCAGCGCCGAGTCGATCTCGCCGAGTTCGATGCGCCGCCCGCCGACCTTGACCTGGTCGTCGGCCCGGCCGAGGAAGCGCAGGCCCTCGGGGTCGTTGACGACGAGGTCGCCCGAACGATAGGCGCGTTCCCAGCCCAGGGTGGGCATGGCGGCATACACCTCGGCGTCCTTGACCGGGTCGAGATAGCGCGCCAGCCCGACCCCGCCGATGATCAACTCGCCGCTCTCGCCGGCCGGGACTTCCTGCCCCGCGCCGTCGACCACCGCCAGATCCCAGCCGTCCAGCGGCAGCCCGATGCGCACCGGCGGCTCGCCGGTCATCCGGGCACCGCACGCGACGACCGTCGCCTCGGTCGGACCATAGGTGTTCCAGACCTCGCGGCCGGGGCGCACGAGGCGGGCGTTCAGCTCCGGCGGCAGCGCCTCGCCGCCGAGAATCACGAGGCGCACCTTGGCCAGCGCCTCGATCGGCCACAACGCCACCAGCGTCGGCACCGTCGAGACGATGGTGATCCGGTTCGCGGTCAGCCAGGGTGCCAAATCCATCCCCGAGCGGACCAGCGAGCGCGGCGCCGGGACCAGGCACGCGCCATACCGCCAAGCGAGCCACATCTCCTCGCAACTGGCGTCGAAGGCGACCGAGAGCCCGGCCATCACCCGATCTCCGGGAGCGATCGGGTTCTCCTGCAAGAACATCCGCGACTCGGCGTCGACGAATGCCGCCGCACTGCGATGGGTCACCGCAACGCCCTTCGGTTTCCCCGTCGACCCAGAAGTGAAAATCACCCACGCGTCGTCGGCGACCGAGGGACCTTCCGGTTCCCGGGCGGACCGCGCCCGCGGCACGGTGATCGTCAGCCCGTCACCGAGGACTGCCGCGACTGCCGCTTCCTCGAAGACCGTGCGGGCGCGCTCATCCGGGTCGTCTGCGTCCACGGGGACATAGGCCGCGCCGGCGAGCAGGATGCCCATGATCGCGACATACAGATCGGTGGTGCCGGAAGCGATCCGCACGCCGACTTTGTCGCCGGGCCCGACGCCGGCGGCGGCCAGCGCCTCAGCGACCTCGCTCGCGGCGTCGTCGAACTCGGCATAGGTCAGGACTTCGGCGCCATTGTCCAGCGCCGGCTCGTCCGGGCAGCGCCGCACGGTGGCACGGAAGATGTCGACCAAGGTCCGGGGCGGAGGTGCCAGGGTGCCACGACGCAATGCTTCGCCCGTCCCTGCCGCCGGCTCGCTCACTGGTCCATTCTGTCGAATCGAAACCGCTTGGGCCCGGCAGGTGACGCAACGCGGGGATCGATTGCCAGGTCGAACGGATCGGGGATGGGCCTGACCGTCGAGAGCCTGCACCAGGCCCGGTCTCCGAGGGCAGCACGGAGCCGGTCGGGGCCAGGCGCCGCGATCAGCCAGGCCAGCGTCAACGCGCTCACCTGCGCTTCGTCCACGCTTGGTTGCTCCCGGCGAATCCGCTGGCGGAACATCTCGACGCCGAACTCATGCATCTCCAAGGCATCCCGCACACGCTGAGCCTCCGAGGTTGCGGCACGACCCGGCCATCGGCTCTCTGCGGTCGCCCTCACAGGTCGATCCTAGAGTCGTGGTCTGACGGGAGGTCCTGCGTGATCGTCCAATCCCCGAGGCCGGCGGACGGCGACGCGGCGGGGTCGGCTGGAAGCGTCATACGGCCGCTGTTACCCGTTGGTGCGTGATCCCCCTCCGAACCGGGGGGGAGATCGCGCGAAATCGGCCCCCACGGGCCGGGGAATGCATGGTTGTCGGTGCCTGACAGGTAAGATTGAGCGTTGCCTGATCACCACCGCCACGGGCGGCGGTTGATCGTCACGTCATCACCGAGGAGCACCGTGGCCGACAGCCCCGACGTCACCCCTGCGCCCGCGACGGTCGCCGACGCCGTCGCGTATGACGCGAGCGCCATCACCGTCTTGGAGGGCCTCGAGGCCGTCCGCAAGCGCCCGGGCATGTATATCGGCTCGACCGGTGAGCGCGGCCTGCACCACCTGGTCTGGGAGATCGTCGACAACGCGGTCGATGAGTCGCTCGCCGGGTATGCCGACACCATCGATGTGACCCTCATGGCCGAGGGCGCCGTGCGCGTCAAGGACAACGGCCGTGGCATCCCCACCGACATCCACCCGACCGAGGGAGTCAGTGCGGTCGAGCTGGTGCTGACCCAGTTGCACGCCGGCGGCAAGTTCGGCGGCGGCGGCTACAAGGTCTCCGGTGGCCTGCACGGTGTCGGCTCGTCCGTCGTCAACGCGCTCTCGCGCCGGATGGACGTGGCCGTGCGGCAGAAGGGTCACGCCTTCCGGATGAGCTTCGATCACGGCGTGCCCACCGGCCCGCTGACCCAGATGGAGGAGACGGACGCCACCGGCACCACCATCACCTTCTGGGCCAATGACGACATCTTCGAGACCACGCACTACGACTACGAGACGATCCGCGCGCGCTTTCAGCAGTACGCCTTCCTCAACAAGGGTCTGCAGATCAACCTCGTCGACGAACGCATCCCCGAGGACGCCGTCACCGACGAGGTCGACCTGGACAATCTCGACGACGACGTCCAGGACGTCGTCGACTCCGAGGCGCAGGACGAGACCGGCGAGACAAAGACGATCAAGGCCAAGAAAGTCAGCTACCGCTACGACAACGGCCTGGTTGACTATGTCACTCACCTGGTCTCGTCCAAGAAGGCCGAGCCGGTCAACCCCGAGATCATCGCGATCGAGGTCGAGGACGTCGAGCGCAGCCTCTCGCTGGAGTTGGCGATGCAGTGGACGACCGCCTACAGCGAGAGCGTCCACACGTATGCCAACACCATCAACACGCACGAGGGAGGCACGCACGAGGAGGGTTTCCGGGCGGCCTTGACCAAGCTGGTCAACGACTTCGCCCGGCGGCAGAACTTGCTGAAAGAGAAGGACGAGAACCTCACCGGGGACGACGTGCGTGAGGGTCTGACCGCCGTCATCTCGGTCAAGCTCGGCGAGCCGCAGTTCGAGGGCCAGACCAAGACCAAGCTCGGCAACTCCGAGGTCAAGGGATTCGTGCAACGGGCCATGACCGATGAGTTCGGGGCCTGGCTCGAGCGCAATCCCAACGCCGGCAAGGACATCGTCCGCAAGGCCGTCCAGGCCGCAGCCGCCCGCGTGGCCGCCCGGCGCGCCCGCGAGGCGACTCGCAAGCGGGTGCTGGAGTCGGGAGGCCTGCCGGGCAAGCTGCGCGACTGCCAGGCGAAGGATCCGGCGATCTCGGAGGTCTTCATCGTCGAGGGTGACTCCGCCGGCGGCTCGGCCGTGCGCGGACGCAACCCTTATAACCAGGCAATCCTGCCCATCCGCGGCAAGATCCTCAACGTCGAGAAGGCCCGGATCGACAAGATCCTCGCCAACACCGAGGTCCAGGCGCTGATCTCCGCCTTCGGCACCGGGATCGGCGAGGACTTCGACATCGAGAAGGCGCGCTATCACAAGATCGTGCTGATGGCCGACGCCGATGTCGACGGCATGCACATCCGGACACTGCTGCTGACGCTGCTCTTCCGGTTCATGCAGCCGCTGATCGAGGCCGGTTATGTCTACCTTGCCCAGCCGCCGCTGTATCGCCTGCGCTGGACCAACCATGACCACCAGTTCGCTTTCACCGACCGCGAGCGCGATGCGCTGCTCGCCGACGGGCAGGCGCAGGGTTGGCGGTTGCCGAAGGACAACCCGGTGCAGCGCTACAAGGGTCTCGGCGAGATGGACTACGACGAGTTGCGCGTGACGACCATGGACCCCACCGAGCGCACGCTGCTCCAGGTCACCTTGGAGAATGCCGCAGCCGCCGACGAGATCTTCTCGATCCTGATGGGTGAGGACGTCGAGTCGCGCCGCAGCTTCATCCAGCGCAATGCGCGCGACGTCCGCTTTCTGGATATCTGAATCCCTTTCTGACGGAGCGATTTTCGTATGACTGAGCTTCCCCCCGAGGGCGCCGACGCGGTCGAGCCCATCGACCTCAACACCGAGATGCAGCGCTCGTACATCGAGTACGCCATGTCGGTCATCGTCGCCCGGGCGCTTCCCGACGTCCGCGACGGCTTGAAGCCCGTGCACCGCCGGATCATCTACGCGATGTGGGACGGCGGCTACCGCCCCGACCGCGGCTTCAACAAGTGCAGCCGCGTCGTCGGTGACGTCATGGGCAAGTACCACCCCCATGGGGACTCCGCGATCTACGACACCCTCGTGCGACTGGTCCAGGACTGGTCGATGCGCTATCCGCTGGTCTCGGGGCAGGGCAACTTCGGCTCGCCCGGCAATGACGGGGCGGCTGCACCGCGATACACCGAGTGCAAAATGGCGCCCCTGTCGGTGGAGATGGTGCGCGACATCGACCAGGACACCGTCGCCTTCGGACCGAACTACGACGGCAAGGAGTCGGAGCCCTCGGTCCTGCCGGCCCGCTTCCCCAACCTGTTGGTCAACGGCTCCGCCGGTATCGCCGTCGGCATGGCCACCCAGATCCCGCCGCACAACCTGACCGAGGTCGCCGACGCCGCGCAGTGGGTGCTCCATCACCCCGATGCGACCCGCGAGGAGGCCCTCACCGCGGTCATGGAGCGCATCAGCGGCCCCGACTTCCCGACCGGCGCCCTGATCATGGGGCGCAAGGGAATCGAGGAGGCCTACCGCACCGGCCGCGGCCTGATCTCGATGCGGGCGGTCGTCGCGGTCGAAGAGATCCAGGGCCGCACCTGCCTGGTCGTCACCGAGTTGCCCTACCAAGTCAACCCGGACTCACTGGCCCAGAAGATCGCCGAGCAGGTCAAGGACGGGCGGCTGCACGGCATCGCCGACATCCGCGACGAGACCTCCGGGCGCACCGGCCAGCGGCTGGTCATCGTGCTCAAGCGCGACGCCGTCGCCAAGGTGGTGCTCAACAACCTCTACAAGCACACGCAGTTGCAGACGACCTTCGGCGCGAACATGCTCGCGCTTGTCGACGGCGTCCCGCGCACGCTGCCGATCGACGCCTTCATCCGCTATTGGGTCGATCACCAGATCGACGTCATCCAGCGGCGCACGGCGTTCCGCCTCAAAAAGGCCGAAGCGGCCATCCACATTCTGCGTGGTCTGCTCAAGGCGCTCGACCGGCTCGATGAGGTCATCGCCTTGATCCGCGCCTCGCGCACCGTCGATGAGGCCCGCGCGGGCCTGATCGCGCTGCTCGACATCGACGAGGACCAGGCCAATGCCATCCTCGACATGCCGCTGCGCCGGCTTGCGGCGTTGGAGCGCGCCAAGATCATCGAGCAGCACGACGAGATCGAGGCCGAGATCCTCGACTACCAGGACATCCTGGCCAAGCCGGGCCGGCAGCGCACCATCGTCTCCGACGAGCTCGCCGAGATCGTCAAGCGCTTCGGCGACGAGCGGCGCACCACGATCGTGCCCTTCGACGGCGATATGAACATGGAAGACCTCATCCCCGAAGAGGATGTCGTCGTCACCATCACCCGCGGCGGCTATGCCAAGCGCACCAAGGTCACCGAATACCGCTCGCAGCGCCGCGGCGGCAAGGGCGTGCGTGGGGCGCAGCTGCGCGGCGAGGACGTCGTCTCGCACTTCTTCACCACGACATCGCACCACTGGCTGCTCTTCTTCACCAACCTTGGGCGGGTCTATCGGGCCAAGGCGTATGAGTTGCCCGACGCCGGGCGCGACGCCAAAGGCCAGCATGTGGCCAACCTCCTTGCCTTCCAGCCTGAGGAGACCATCGCCGAGGTCCTCGCGATCCGCGACTATGCCGCCGTGCCGTATCTGGTGCTGGCGACCAAGTCGGGCCTGGTGAAGAAGACCCGGCTCGCCGAATACGACTCCCCGCGCAGCGGTGGCGTGATTGCGATCAACTTGCGTCCCGGCGACGAGCTCGTCGGTGCGGAGCTGGTCTCCGACACCGACGACCTGCTGCTCGTCTCCCGCAAGGGACAGTCGGCGCGCTTTAGCGCCAATGACACCCAGCTGCGGCCGATGGGGCGGCCCACCTCGGGCGTGACCGGGATGAAGTTCCGAGGCGACGATGCGTTGTTGTCGATGAGCGTCATACCGGCGGGGAGTGATCCCGACGTCTTCGTCGTCTTCGAGTCGGGGCTGGCCAAGCGTTCCAAGGCATCGCAGTGGTCGGCCAAGGGACGCGGCATTCTCGGCGTTGCCGTCGCGAAGCTCAGCGAGCGCGGTGGCGACATCGTGGGGGCGCTGACCGTCGAACCGGAGGATGAGGTGCTCGTCGTCATGGAGAAGGGCAATATCGTCCGCTCCCGGGTCGACGAGGTACGGCTGACCGGGCGCAACACCATGGGTGTCTCGTTCGCGACGCCGCGCGCCGGCGATGCCATCGTCGCGGTCGCCCGGGGCGTCGAGCGAGCCACCGAGGAGGAAGTCGACTCGGCAGAAGGAGATTCGGCGGGCGCCACGAACGCCGCCGAGGGCACTGACCGTGTGGATTCGGAGGCGGAAGGGGTACCTTCTGACGAGAACGGCGTGAGTGCGCCGGCCGAAGACGGGGACGCCGCGATCGGTGACAGTGACGAGACCGGAGGTCGAGAGTGACTTCGAGCGGACCCGCCGCCAAGGTGGCGAAGCGGCCCGCCGCCCCGACTCCGGTGACGACGACGACAACTCCGCGTCCGGCCGCCCGGCGGGTGCGGCTGACCGTCTCGCGGATCGACCCGTGGTCGGCGATGAAGGTCGCCTTCCTCGTCGCCGTCGGGCTCGGCGTTGCCACTGTCGTGATGATCGCGGTCTTGTGGATGCTCCTGTCCGGCATGGGCGTCTTCGACCAGATCAACGCGATGGCGGCGAAGATCATCGGCGACTCCAACACCGAGTTCAACATCCTCGACATCCTCGGCTTCGGCCGGGTCGTGTCGCTCTCGGTGCTGCTCGGTGTGGTCAACGTCCTGCTGATCACCGCCTTCTCGACGCTCGGGGCCTTCCTCTACAACATCTGCGCCTCGCTGGTCGGCGGCGCGCAGTTGACGCTGACCGACGACTGACGTCGTTTTGGTGAGGGTGCCCCGCGTGGGGTAATCTCGTGCGGCGCTCGCGTGCTGTCGCGGCGCGGCAAGCGGGCCTATAGCTCAGACGGTTAGAGCGCTTCCCTGATAAGGAAGAGGTCACAGGTTCAAGTCCTGTTAGGCCCACCTCCCGCGGTCCCGGGACCCGCCCGGGCTCGCGCCTGGTTGAAGGGGAGACCATGAAGAAGCTGCTGCTGGTCGTCGCGACCGCGCTCGGCGCGAGCATCCTGAAGAAGAACCTCGACAAGTCCCGGTCCGACAAGGACCTGTGGGCCGAGGCGACGGGCTCCTCCACCGGGACCTCGTCGCCGGATCCCGCCACCCCGGCTGCGCCGGCGGCGGACTGATCGTGACCCGTCCCCTCGCTGGGGCCGGGACAACTGCATACGGGGAAGTGGCGCAATTGGTAGCGCACCGCTTTTGCAAGGCGGGGGTTGCGGGTTCGAGTCCCGTCTTCTCCACCCAAAGTGTCTTACGGGAACACGCGACATCGGAAGATGTGGAGTGTTTTCGGCTTACTTGCCTCCTGTCGTCTCGCGAACGATGGTCGCGAATGGCTCGGCGAGGTGCGGGCACAGTTGCTCGTCCTCGGTGATCTCCAGGCGTGTGTAGAACGCTTGGTTAGCGAGTCTCCTGCTCCCGTCGTCGGAGTGGGCGTAGGCGTGGTGCGCGTCGGTGAGCAGCCGCAGGCTGTCGTGGAGGAACGCCCGACCGCCGACGTGTTGCTCGTCGTGCTCGCGTAGGCGGTGCTCGATGTCAGTCAGCCCAGCGCGGATGCGGTCTTGATGCCGCTTGAGCGTCGGCAGGTCGATGGCGTCGGCGAAGTGTGCGGCGAGCAACTTGTCGCTCTCAGCTTCCAGGCGCGCCCGGTTCGCGGTGAGGTCGGCGAACTCCTGATCGCGTCCTGCGCTGCGTTTGTCGAACGCGGCGTCAACCTCGGCAGCGAGGTGTCGGTAGTCCTCTTCGCTGATTGTGATGTTCGTGTAAGAGTTCTCGACCAGTCGCTGCGCGACTGGGACGGGCACGGCCCGTCGCGTGCAGTCGGTGCGCTTCGCTGCGCGGCCGGAGCAGATGAAGTAGGCGTAGGTGGTGCCTCTCGGGTTGGTGGCGAAGTCGAGCAGCATCCGCGACCCGCAGGTACCGCGTGCAGCAGCCCTCTCAAGTGGTGGACATGTTGGACGTGCCTGGTTGCGTGCGCGTTTCGCGCCTTCAACAGCGATTGCACCTGGTCGAACAGCGCGGGTTCAACGATGGACACGTGTGCGCCGGGATGCAGGGCACCCCGGTAGCGGATGACTCCGGCGTAGTAAGGGTTCGTCAGCACGCGGTACAGAGCGTTCTTCCCCAGCGGCCTGGAGGACCGCTTGGGCGACGGCACGGACACCAGGCCTCGCGCGGTGAGGTCACGCAGCAGCGCAGTCACGGAGGTCTCGCCGGTGGCGTATCGCTCGAACGCCCAGGCGATCAGGGGCGCGCGTTCGGGATCAACCTTGACCGTGCGTATCTCGCGGCCTTGCTTGTCGGTCTGGCGGACGTTGAGGTAGCCGATGGGAGCGCGTCCGGGGGTACCGCCTTGCGCGACCTTCTGCGTCAGTCCCCTGGTGACGTCGGTGGCGAGGCTGCGGCTGTAGAACTCCGCGATGGAAGACATGATGCCGTGGACGAACATCCCCGAAGGTGTCTGATCGATCGACTCGGTCGCCGAGACGAGCGTGACCCCAGCGCTGATGAGCGCTTCGTGAATCTTCACGTCATCGGCTCGGTTGCGAGCAAGCCGGTCGAGCTTGTGCACGATGCAGAACGCGACTCGGGTTGCGGCGATGAACGCCAGCATGTCTTGGAGGCCGTCGCGGTCTGCCGAGCGTGCGGACTCTCCAGCGTCGATGAACTCGTGGACGATCCGCGCGCCCAGCTCGTCGGCCTTGCGTGCGTTCGCTTCGCGCTGGGCCGGGATCGAGAAGCCTTCCTCGGTGCCGCCACGCTCTCCCTGCTCCCGCGTCGAGACGCGCAGGTAGGACACCGCGAGCAGCACGGGCGCTTCGGCTGCAAGCTCGGAAGTCGCGGTGTCGAGTGTCGCGGTGCTCATGATGGCCTCCTTGCGGGGGTACTTCTTGGTGTCGATCCTCTCGCGCACCCCTGACCAAGCGAAGGGCTCAGCGGGGTGCGGGCGGAAGGTGGTCAGGCGGTGGGAGCCCGTAGGGGTCAGGCTCGCCCTTCAGCCAGGCGCGGTGTCGAGTCTCAGAGATGTCGAGCACCCACTCGATGAGCTTGCCGAGGTCAGGCTCGACTCGTCGTGTCACTCGAAGGCGTAGATGCCGATCTTCAGTCCTCATGCCAGGTAGGTGCGCAGCACTTCCCCAAACGCAGGCACCGGAGCGAATTACTGCACTCCACCGTGACTCTGATCCAGACGACACGCCTCTTGCAGATCAAGGACCGGACTAGTACGTATGGAAATGTGATCAATGCCAGACTACCGCTCCTCGACGGCCTCGGGCAGAGCAAACTTCGGCAGGTGGAGCAGACCCACGCCGCTTCTCCACCATCGCAGCCACTCCTCACGCCGCCGTGCCACAAGCCGTTGGCCAATTTCATACAGACTAGTGACGTGTCCTTGAAATATCTTTATGGTTTCGTGGGATAATCAGGGCATGGCGAACAAGATCGCGGCTCCCCTGCCGCTGCGTGTCGGTGACCGCGAGCGGTTGGAGACG
>NZ_BAAAPN010000024.1:0-48423 GCF_039531165.1 Nostocoides vanveenii
GACCCCCGACGACCCCCACCAAGCCCGGCACCGCGTCATCTGGAACCTCACCCCCGGCAGCTACGACACCCACCTCACCCAATGGCGACGAACATCCGCCTGACGCCGCATGCGCACGCGCCTTCGATTCCGCGCATCAAGCTGTGCACTCGCCGCTCGGTGTGACGGGAGCACGCGCAGGGCTCCAATCGGGCGTGCAGAAATTGTCGCTTCCGGACAGGGCCATGCGCGCCCAGGGCGGCAGCATGCCTGAGCGAGGTGGCCCCCGCTCACCTGGCGATCACCCGCAGCATGACGCAGACCAAGTCGGAGCCTCGTGCTCAGGCCGACCCCTCGACTCGATCGAGCACCTCTCGGAGGACGGCGGCTTGCCTGAGCAAATCCGCCGCCCGCTCATCCTGGCGATCACCGGGTCGTTGAAAAGTGTGGGCCGCGTGCTCGTGCTCAGCGATCTCGCGCTCGACGACGGCCCGCGCGTCGGCCCAGGTCAACACCCCTCGCTCGACGTCGGCCGCCCCCACGCCGATGGCGCTGGCCTCGATCGCCCCCGAAGCGGGCACCGACTCGATCGGCACGGCTTCAGCATTATCGAGGGCAGCGAGCGCAGCGCGCGTGGCAGCGCGCGCCGACGCATCGCGCGCCTTCATGGCCCGCAAGCGTTCGACGCTCAGGATCGCTCGCAGCCGAGCGACCAACTGTTCCGTCGTCGGGCTCGCCATCGGGTCAGAGTCCATGGTCATCCCCTAGTCGTAACCCCCCGTCCCCGTAAAGTCCACCTATTTGCACCACAGGCAAACTTGCACTAAGTGCATCTTGAGAGCCATAATGGGTACGTGCTACTCCGTGACTGTGCCATCGACAATCTCCGCGAGCGCAAGAAGGCGCAGACAACGACGGCACTGGTGGACTCGGCATACGGGCTCGTCGCGGAACGCGGGCTCGGCGCAGTCAACGCGGACGCCGTCGCGGCGCGCGCGGGCGTGTCACGCCGGACCTTCTTCAACTACTTCCCCAGCGTGGAAGCCGCGCTCGCCCACGGCATCGGCGAATTCCTCGAAGACCTCAAGGGGCGCCTGAACGACCGGCCTGCCGACGAGAGCGTCATGGAATCGCTCGAACTGATGCTCGGCGGCCCGGCCGACCCGGCCTTCCTGCAACGCATCCTCCAACTCGGTTCCGTGGGCGCGCCCGACCTGCAGGCCCGGGCGGTCCTGCACGGTGCGGTCGACGCCTGGCTGCCGTGGTTGATCGATCACCTGCGCAGACGCCTGCCGGCCGGCACGGACGCCCTGTATGCCGTGCACCTCGCCCTCGCGGTGACGGCCGGCACCCAAGCGGCCATCCATGTGTGGGCCGAGCGCACCGACCGGGCGCTGACACCCGAGAGTTGTGCCGAGTTCCAGGCTCTCCTTGCGCGCAACGTACACACCCTCCGGACCGGCTTCGACGCTGCAGCGGTCGTCTGAAACTTCGACGCGAAAGTCGTTCTTATGGCTACATTTCTCTACCGTCTAGGCCGCTGGTGCGCCGACCGCGCCGGTCGCGTCATCGCCCTCTGGGTGGCCATCCTCTTGGCCGTCGGCGGCGCTGCCGCAAGTTTCGGCACACCGATGGCCAACCAGTTCACCATCCCCGGCAGCAACTTCCAGCGCGTCATGACCGAGCTCGGCGACTCCATCCCGCGCCTGAGCGGCGGCTTCGGGACGGTCGTCTTCGAAAGCTCAACGGGCTCGTTCACGCCCGCGCAGGAAGCGGCGATCAAGGCCACCGAGACCAAGTGGGCCAAGCTTCCGCACGTCACCTCGGTGATGAATCCCTTTGTCGCGCAAGATCAACTCGACTCGTCGGCCAAGAAGCTCGATGACGCCAAGACTGACCTCGACAAGGGTTTCGCCGAGCTGGACGCCAACCGGACCAAGCTCGACGACGCCCACTACAAGCTCGCCCAGGGCCAGGGCCTGATCCGCCTCGCGGAGCAGAAGAACCCGAAGGACCCGGGCCTGAAGACCCTCCGACCGCAGGTCGCCGACGCGGAATATCAACTCGCCGAAGGCGAACGCAAGTGGAGCGAGGGGCGCGACAAGCTCGAAGCCGCGCGGACGGCATACGAGCAGGGGCGCAGCCAGGTTGCCGCGATGGACGGGATGCGCTTCGTCACCAAGGACGGGCGGTATGCCGTCGCGCAGATCCAGTTCGACACCAATGCCCCGTCCGTGCCGTATGAGGTGCGGGCGCAAATCCCCGAGATCGGCGCCGAACTCGCGGCCGCGGGAGTGACGGCGACCTATTCCTCCGAGATCTCCCAGGAGCTCTCCCTCGTCGGTCCCGGTGAGGTGATCGGCCTGGCCATCGCCCTCATCGTGCTGATCGTCATGCTCGGCACCCTGATCGCCGCGGGCCTGCCGATCGCGGGTGCCCTGCTCGGCGTCGGCGTCGGACTCGGCGGCGCAGTGGCGGCCACGCACTTCTTCACGATGAACCAGATGACCCCGTCGCTCGCCTTGATGCTCGGCCTAGCGGTCGGCATCGACTATGCGCTCTTCATCGTCAACAAGCACCGGCAGATGTATCTCCACGGCATCGACCTGCGTGCCTCGATCGGCCGAGCCGTCGGGACCGCGGGCAGCGCCGTGGCCTTCGCCGGAGCGACCGTGGTGATCGCCCTCGCCGCCTTGGTGTTGTCGGGGATACCGATGCTGGCCCAGATGGGCTTGGTCGCCGCCGGCACGGTCGCCGTCTCGGTGCTGGTCGCGCTGACCCTTACCCCGGCGCTGCTGCGCCTGATGGGCCCGCGCGTCGCGAGCAAGCGCACCTGGCGCGCCAGCGGGTATGCCGTCCCCGGCGACCATGCCACGCGCGTCGCTCCCGCCTCTGGCCAGGAGCACGAGGAGGAGCACGGCGGGTGGTATGTCGCCCTGATCACCCGCAAGCCCTGGCTCACCATCGCCGGCGTCATCGCCCTGGTCGCGGTGCTCGCGTCGCCCGCGCTGACCCTGCGGCTCGGCCTGCCGGACGGCGGGACCGAGCCCCGCACCAGCACGGCCTACGCCACCTATCAGAGAGTCGGATCGGAGTTCGGCAAGGGGATGAACGGGCCGATCCTCGCTGTGGCGACGCTGGACGCGCCGGCCACGACCGACGAGGCGCTGCGGGCCACCGAAAGTGAGCTGGCGACTCGCCTGGCCGGCGTCACGGGCGTGCGCAGCGTTGCCGTCGCCGGCGTGTCCGACGACAAATCGGTCATCGCACTTCAGGTCGTCCCCACCTCTGGGCCGGCCGATGCGGAGACCGTCGAGACCGTGCATGCCCTCTCCGAGCGGCTGGCCTTCATCGGCGACGAGACCGGCAGCACGATCGGCATCACCGGTCAGACCGTCGCGAATATCGAGATCTCCCAGCGGCTGGCCAACGCACTCCCCGGCTACCTCGCGACGGTTGTCGGGCTCTCGCTGGTCATCCTGCTCCTGGTCTTCCGCTCGGTCCTGGTGCCGGTCATCGCGACCGCCGGCTTCCTCCTGAGCGTGGCTGCCGCCTTCGGCGTCACCGTCGCTGTCTACCAATGGGGTTGGCTGGCAAACGTTTTCGGCGTGACTCAGCCCGGGCCGATCATGTCGTTCACCCCGATCATCCTCATCGGCGTGCTTTTTGGCCTGGCCATGGACTACCAGATGTTCATGGTGTCGGGCATGCGCGAGGCGCACGTCCACGGGGAGCCCGCGCGGCGCGCCGTGCGCACCGGCTTCCTGCACGGCGCGAAGGTCGTCACGGCCGCGGCGCTGATCATGTTCTCGGTGTTTGGCGGCTTCGTCTTCTCCCACCTGACGATGATCCGGCCGATCGGCCTGAGCCTGGCCGTCGGTGTCGTCGTCGACGCCGTCCTGGTCCGGATGACGCTGACCCCCGCGATCATGCACCTGCTCGGTGAGCGGGCCTGGTGGATGCCGAAGTGGCTCGACCGGGTGGTGCCGAATGTGGACGTCGAAGGAGCAGGCCTGACCGCGCAACTCGCGGACGAAGAGCCTAGGGCTGCGGCGAAGACTGCGGACCTGGCACCGGTTGGCTGACCCAACCGGCCCGCGCACCCCCTCATCGTCGGTGGGGGGCGGGAGCGGGGAGGGAGTCAGACAAAGATGGTCTGGGCGCCGGCGCTGATCTCGATGAAGTCGGCAGCGCTGATGACGCCCTCGACGCCCGGGTGCAGATCAGCTTCGAGCATCTTCATCATGTCGAAGGAGAGCTTGCAGGCATACATGTGCACCCCGGCCGCTTCGAGCAGGTCGAGGAACTCCGGGACGTCCGGGATCTCCAAGTCGGCCATCTGCTTCTTCATCATCGTGGTGGCGATTGCCGTCATGCCGGGCAGCTGGCCTATCAGTTGCGGCATCGACTTGTGCTCCAAGCCGGGGCGCAGGTAGCCGAGCTCGGCCATGTGCATCGCCGTATTGCCCAGCATCGTGAACTTCAGGTCGGCATTGGTCTTCTTGTTGATGATGTCCAGGCCCCAGAAGGTGAAGAAGATGTGCACCTCCACGCCCTCACCCGCGGCGGCGTTGCCGAGGATCAGGCCGGGATAGGCCATGTCGAGGTTGCCCTTGGAGCAGATCAGGGCGAGCTTGCGCGGGCCGGTAGGGGCGGCGGGGGCGACATACGTGCTCGGCACGTCGCTCGCGACCGGAGCCGGGGGGTGGCCGCCGAAGTCGGGGAGGATGAAGCCTTTGGGAATGGTGCGCATCGTGGGTCCTGGACGATCAGACGCAGCCGACCGGCTTGGGCAGGCCGGCGAGATAGGCCATCTTCTTGGCGGGCTTGCCGGGGAAGAGGGCGAAGAGGTCCTTGACGTCGAAGCCGCCGACGGCCTGCATCCGGCGCAGGGTCGGGGTCACGCCGGTTTTGGCGGCGTCATCGCGCATGAAATGCAATGGCGCCCAGTGCTTCTCGGTCAAGTGTTCAATCCCGACGAGTTCGGCGAGGACCGCCGCGAGTGGCTCGCTCCACTGCGTGCGATCGGTAAAGAAGCCCTCGTCGTTGACGGCGAAGGTGTAGCCCTCGATGGTGTTGGTGGGCATCGTGGTCAGGCCTTTCCGGCCGGGACCTTGCCGGCCATCGACATCGCGTTGGGGACGGGAAGCGGGTGCCCGGGCAGCAGGAGATTCCAATAGATCTTCTCGAAGGCGAGCTTGCCGAGGTGGTTGCGTCGCGACTCACCGAGCAGGGTCAGCGGGCCCACCGGTGGATAGGGGAAGACCCCCGTCAGCGGCTCGGTGTCGTAGTTGAAGTCGAGCAGCATCGCCTTGCCGCGCCCGGATTCGACGAAGCAGTTGGCGTGCCCGTCGTAATGACTCGTCAGGGGCCGGCCGGCCATGGCCGCGACCAGATTGTCGACGACATGCTCGGCTTCGAAGTGTGCCACTGCCCCCGCCTTCGACGTCGGGACATTGGTGGCGTCGCCGATCGCGAAGATCCGCTCGTGCGCGGACGACTGCAGGGTGTGCTTGTCGACCGGGACGAAGCCGAGATCATCACCGAGGCCGGAGTCGATGACGAACTGCGCCCCCATGTTGACCGGGACGGTGACGAGCAGGTCGAAGGGCAGCCGCCGGCCGTCGAACCCGACCAGCGCCGGCGCTTCGGGGTCGACACGCTCGATCGCGAAGTCGGTGGCTAGCCGGATGCTGCGATCCTCCAACAGCCCGCCGAGCCGCTTCGACGCGACCGGCTTGGTGAAGGCACCGTCGAGCGGAGTGACATACGTGATGTCGACCTTGTGGCGAATGCGGCGACCGCGGAAGTAGTCGTCTGCCAGAAGAGCAAACTCCAGAGGCGCAACCGGGCACTTGATCGGCATCTCGCTGATGTGCACCAACAGCCGGCCACCGTCGAAGTCAGCAAGCGCCTGACGCAGCGCGGTCGAACCGGCAAGTGTGT
Source organism: Nostocoides vanveenii (assembly GCF_039531165.1). Taxonomy (NCBI): domain Bacteria; kingdom Bacillati; phylum Actinomycetota; class Actinomycetes; order Micrococcales; family Intrasporangiaceae; genus Nostocoides; species Nostocoides vanveenii. Next base: position 5,926 of record NZ_BAAAPN010000024.1, read on the forward strand.
AGAAGTCGAATGCCCTTGTCCGCCAAATTTTCTCGTCCGCCAACCCGGGAGTCTGCTCAGGCCGAGGCGAGGTGCCGGACGCGATGACCAGCCAGTCGTATGCCAGCTCCCGCCCGTCGGCGAGCGACACCGCCCGCCGCTCGGGGTCCACGCGTGTCACCGCGCCTTCGACAAAGGTCACACCGTCGGCAAGTTGGCCGCGTCGGGATCGCACGACGCGCTCCGGAGTGGACTTGCCGAAGGGAATGAAGAGATAGCCGGGCTGGTAGTGATGCGCATCGTCGCGGTCGACGACGGTGATCGAGTCATCAGGACCGAGGCGGCGCCGAAGCCGGTTCGCAAGCATCGTGCCGGCTGTTCCGGCCCCCAGGATCACCAGTGTGGCCATACCGCGACGCTATACCTCATGGGGTATCGAAATCAGCCGAGGTGACCCTTGCTTCCGCCGACCGCTCGGGGCTCGGGCAGGAGAAGCACGGGCGGGCCGTGGTGGTGGCTACGGGCGATCAGCCGGCCGTCGAGGCGCAGCTCGGGCCCATGGGTGGAGATGTCGTAGCCGCCTCCCGTCTGGCGCGGCGGCACGCCCTCCATGCTCAGGTGGGCCAACGGCATACGGGCTCGTGCAGACGCGACAACGTCGCGGACTGCAGCGGATTCCGCTGCGGGCCAATACTGTTCGGTGATCGATTGCCAGACGACCGTCAGGACGTCGCCTCGGGGCTGCGCCAGTTGAGATGCCAACCACGCGGACGCACCGGCAAGGTCGACGGCCACGGGGTGGGCTCGCCCGATGTCCAGCGCCGCCGCCAAGCGCTCGTGCCGCGCGAGGTCGAAGGGCCACACGAAGGACGTCAGATAGCGCGCGCCCTCCGGGGTCGAGGCAGCGACGGGATCGAGGTCACAACCGCGCCGCTCGACGATCTCCAGGTCGACCGGCCCGGCGTCGGCCGCCTGCGTGTCGAGCACCAACGGACTCGATGGCGATCCCCACGCCCAGCCCGGTCCGGTGATGCGATATCGGTCGACATTGAGGTTCAGGCCGGCCGATGCGCCGGGCTCGAGCAGTCGCACGCGCCTGATCCCGCTCACCCGGACCGCCGCGAACAGGCCGACGGCGAGCATCGCTGACCGGCCGACCTCATTGGTCTGCGGCGGGATCGCCAGCGCTGCCCGCAACTCCTCGACGTGCGCGAGCAGCACGGGCTCCGCGACCGGCCAGACGCCGTCGGCCGGGGCGGCCCCACCAAGACTCGGATAGAACGCCGCGAGTGGGGGCGCCTCACCGCGCAGCACGATGCGGAAGAGCCCGGCCAGGAGGCGCAATTGCACCGCATCGCCCCGACTCGCGGTGCCGACGACATCGCGGCAGATCAGGGCCGTGACGCCACCGGCGTCCAGGTCGTCGGCCAGGTGGTCGAGTAGGACGCCGTAGAGGTGCTCGCGGTGCCCAAAATGCTGGCGGAATTGGTCGGCGAGAGTCGGCACCCACCCACTGTGCCGCACCAACGCGGAGTCAGCCGCGCCGAGGGCGAGGTCGCGATCCTCAGTTGGTCGGCGACGCCGTGGAGCCGGGTAGGCGCGGGTCGGTGACGCCGCCCTGGCCGGTGCCGCTCTGGCCATCCATCCCGGGCTGTCCAGCCATGCCGTGATCGCCATCCATGCCGTGGTGGCCGCCCATCCCGCCAGGACCACGGCCCAGGCCGGTCTCGACGGTGATCGTCTTCAGATCCGCCGACACCTGGACACGCACCGGCGCACCCGCCTTCGTGCCGAACGCGTCATACGACCCGTCCTCATCCTTCTGCACGCCCGCAACCGTGACGGCCGAATCCTTCGCCTTGATCGCGTCCGTGACCTTCGTCAACTCCGCACCCGTCACCGGCGTATGAGCGCCCCCGCCCATCCCGCCAGGACCACGGCCCAGGCCGGTCTCGACGGTGATCGTCTTCAGATCCGCCGACACCTGGACACGCACCGGCGCACCCGCCTTCGTGCCGAACGCGTCATACGACCCGTCCTCATCCTTCTGCACGCCCGCAACCGTGACGGCCGAGTCCTTCGCCTTGATCGCGTCGGTCACCTTCGTCAACTCCGCACCCGTCACCGGCGTATGAGCGTGCCCGCCGCTCCCGCGGAAGTCCTGCTTGCCGGTGGTGCCGCCCTCGCTGCCCGACGTGGAGCCGGAGGGCGCGGACGTAGACGTCGTATTGGGGGTGGAATCCGACGACGCGGCATACGCGATGGCGCCGCCGCCGGCCAGCAAGAGCCCAGCAGCGCCGACGGTGACGGCGGTCAGATTGGCCCGCTTGGATGCCATGGTGATGCACTCCTCGTGATCGAATGTGGGCGCCCAGGCGCCCCGACGTGAGCTGAACTCTGCGCGCCCAAGCTGTCACGAAGCTGTGGAGAAGCTACGACTTGGCCATCGCGTTCACCTGGCCGCGGGACATCAAGCATCGACCACAGGGCCCGTTCTCCGGTAGGTTGCCCGGAAACTCCGCAGTTCAGCCGACCGATCGACCTTGGGGGACCACCACATGACCGCCCGAAACATGCTCGCCAGCCTGCCGGTCCTCGGCATGGCTGCGCTCGCTCTCCAGCCCGCACCCGCCACCGCCGCCGGGACGACCATCGACGTCGCGGTGACCGGCAAGGACACGAACGCCGGCACCGCGGCCGCGCCCTTGAAGACCATCCAGGCGGCCATCAACAAGGCCACTCCCGGCACGACAATTCGGGTGCACAAGGGGACCTACTCCCAGCAGTTGATCATCCGTAAGTCGGGAAAGCCCGGGCTGCCGATCACCATCACCTCGGCCGGTGACGGCGAGGTCATCGTCACGTCCACCCAGCCCACCGAGAGCTGCGACAACCGCAAGCCCTCTCCCAACCGCACGATCTTGATCCAAGCTGGCTCCGACTACTGGAATTTCAGCAAGCTGACCATCGTCAACGGCGTCTACATCAATGGCGGCGGCGGTTACGAGGTCTACACCTGGCACGACGATCTCGTCGACGCGCACGTCTGGGAGCCTCGCCGCAAGGTCCCCGGCACCTTCAAATACGACCCCACGGGGGCCAAGGATGCGGTCAGTTATCTCTCCAAGGTGCTCGGGCGCGGACTCAACCCCTCCGACCACATCGAGATCACCGGCAACAAAATGTCCGGCCGGGGCATTCACGCCAGCTTTGCCCGCTTCGGGGCCATCAAGGACAACACCATCACCAATGTCGCGTGCGGCACCGGCCCAGGCGTCTGGATCATCACCTTCAGCAACTTCTGGGAGATCACCGGCAACGACGTCTCGCACATCGCGGACTCGGCAGGCAGCCACTTTATGCAGGAGGGCATCCGCCTCGGCACGGCCTCCAACTACAACCACGTGGCCAACAACTATGTCCACGACCTGGGCGATGACGGCCGCGGCATCGCCACCGATGTCGACGCGAGCTACAACCTCTTCGAGAACAACAACGTCGTCAACGCCCCCATCGGTTACAACGACGAGATGTCCGGCTGGGGCAACACCTGGCGCAACAATGTGGCCAGCAACTTCAAGATCCTCGGCTTCGGCTTCCGCATGAAGGACGCCGTCCTCAAGCTGCCCAGCAAGGACACCAGCACCTGGTATTCGATCGTCGACGGCAACAAGGCCATCGGGGGACGCAGGGGGGCCGCCGGGCTGTCGATCGGCGCCATCGGCGGGAGCAAGTTCACCAACAACAGCTTCGGTTATATCAACCTCGGCGCGTATGTCGCGGGCTACTGGGCCAAGCAGGGCAACACCTGGAACGGCACCACCCAGCCCCCCAAATAGGTCGCGGCGCCCTGAACGTCGCATCCATGGTTTCGTCACCACGGCCTAGGGTTCGACCTTTCAGGGCGCGACCGGGGTCACCCGCAGCACGACATCGCTCGCGCTGCCGTTCGAGGTCAGGATGTAGAGCGCACCGTCCGGTGCCTGGCGGATGGTGCGCAGGCGGCCATACGTCCCGGCCAGCTCGGGCACCGAGCCCACTGCCGTGACGGCGCCGGCAGCATCCATCGTCAAGGTGAGCACGGCCGAGCCCTTGAGTTGCGCGACGAAAGCCTGACCGTCATACGCCCCCCAAGCGGCACCAGTGACAAAACTCATCCCACTGGTTGCGAGCGTCGGCACCCCCGAGGACCACACGGCCGCAATGGCTTTCGGAAATTTCACGAGGTCGGTCATCGGGACCTGCTGGTAATAGCCGGGAGCCCCGGACGGGTCGACGGGGTTCCAGCCGTAGTTCGCCGCCTTCTTGACCTGGTTGACCTCGTCGTCCCAGTCCGGCCCGTGCTCAGCATTGAAGATCTGCGTCGTGCCCGGCCGGAGAGCAAGGCCTTGGACATTGCGGTGCCCGTAGTTCCACACGAAGCGACGCGGCGTGGTCGCGCTCGCCCACGGGTTGCCGGCGGGGACTGCGCCCGAGCGGCGCACGCGCAGGATCTTGCCGGCCAGGCTGTCGCGATTCTGCGGAGCGCCCGCCTGGCCCGCGTCGCCGGTGCCGATCATCAACGCGCCGTCCGGGGCGTTGAGCAGTCGGCAGCCGAAATGCGGTTGGCCGAACGGTATGCCGGCGATGACGGGCGCGCCCACCCGCGACGCGACGGTCCCGGCAGCGTTGAGGCGCCAGCGCACGACGCGGACGTCATTCGGCGCCTTGTGGGTCTGACAGGTGTAGAAGAGGCGATTGGTCGCGAAGCCGGGATCCACGACCAGGCCCATCAGGCCCCCCGGTTTGGCGAGATTCAGGTCCCCCAGCGGCGCCGACACCCTCTGCAAGGTGCTGCCGGGCGCGGTCGACCCCAGCCACAGCCGGCCGGGGCGTTCGGTGAGCAGATAATGCGTCGCGTCGATGAAGTCGAGATCCCAGGGGATGTCCAGCCCGCTCGCGACGACCTGGATGTCGAGTCCGGGCTCACCCTCGCGTGGGCTCACGCCGGAAATGGCCGCTGTGGCTGCGGCCAGACCCACGCCCGTCGCACCCAGTGCCGCCAGCACAGCCGTGCCGACTTGTCCCTTCATCGTCGCCTCCCTCGCGCCATCCCATGATGGCAACTCGACCGCGAACAGGGAAGGCCCTGCGCGGCGCACCTTGCCATGCTTGCCGTATGCCGTCCGCTCCCCTCCGCGCCCATCGGCCGACAGGCGCGATGTGAGCGCCGCCACATCGTTGTCGCGTCGACGAGCGACGATCGTGATTCCGCTGGTGCTTGCCGGGCTCTCGACGCTCGGCCCGTTCAGCATCGATGCACCCTTTCCGGCCTTCCCACAGATGGGCACGGACTTCGGGGTCGACGCGGCGCAGATGCAGCTCGTCGTCAGCGCCTATCTCTTCGCCTTCGGCGCGATGAGCGTCTTCCACGGGCCGATCTCGGACGCGCTGGGACGCAAGCCGGTGATGCTCGCAGGAGTCACGGCATACGGGATCGCCTCTCTCGCAGCGGCCTTCGCTCCCAACCTGGCGGTCTTGCTGCTCTGCCGGGTGGCCCAAGGCATCTCCGCCGGGGGCGGTGTCATCGTCAGCCGAACGATCATCCGCGACCTTTTCGAGGGCGCCGAGGCGCAGCGATTGATGAGCCGCGTGACCATGATCTTCGGCCTGGCCCCCGCGATCGCCCCGGTCGTCGGCGGCGCACTGCTGCAGATCGGCCGCTGGCCGGTGATCTTCGTCTTCCAGGCCGGGATCGCGCTCGCGCTGATCTCGGCGGTGACCCTCCTCCTTCCGGAGACCCACCCGGCGAGCCGGCGCACCTCGCTGTCGATCGGCGGGGTGCTGCAGCCGCTGGGCCGAGTCGCCCGTGATCTGGCCTACCAGCGGCTGGCCTGGGCGGCGCTGCTGGCGCAGGCGTCGTGGTTCATCTATATCGGTGGCGCCGCCATCTACGTTGCCGGTCTGCTCGGCCGCGGGGAGAGCGACTACTGGGTGCTCTTCTTCCCGATGGTGGCGGGCGTGATCCTGGGGTCGTGGGTCAGCGGGCGGACCGCGGGGCGGATCGGTGGCCGGGCGATCATCAGCATCGGCTTCGGGATCACCGCCCTGGGGGCGCTCCTCGGCGTGGCGCTGGCGAGCCTGCCGGGTGCTGCCACCGTGCCCAGCGCGATCATCGCGCCGTCGGTGATGACCTTCGGTGCGTGCGTGGCCTACCCGACAACGCAACTCTCCCTTCTCGATCTCTTCCCCGCCAACCGCGGCGCTGCGGCCTCGCTGGGCGCCTGCCAGGGTCTGATCTTCAATGCGTCCGTCACCGCTTGGCTCGTGCCCTCGCTTGCCGGAGCGGTGCGGGATTTTGCGATTGCTGCCGTGGTTCTGTGCGCCGGGTGCCTCGCGCTGTGGACCTGGCATCTGCTCGCCGCGCGCCGGCCACTGCCGACTCCGGAGCACACGGAAACTCTAGAGCCCGAGTTCTGAAGCGTGGGTAGGGTTGCGGGTCATGGACTTTCGTCAAATCGACGTATTCGGTTCGGCGGGCCTGCGCGGCAATCCGCTTGCGGTCGTGCATGACGCGGATGACCTGACCGACGCGCAAATGGCGGCCTTCGCCAACTGGACCAATCTCTCCGAGACGACCTTCCTGCTCCCGCCCACGCATCCCGACGCGGACTATTGCGTGCGCATCTTCACGACCGGCAAGGAACTCCCTTTCGCCGGTCACCCCACCCTGGGAACCGCCCACGCCTGGCTCGAGGCCGGCGGTGTGCCCCAGACGGACGGTGTGGTGATCCAAGAGTGTGGCGCCGGGCTGGTGCCGGTGCGCCGGGGTGAGCGACTGGCGTTCGCCGCGCCACCACTGACCCGCACCGGACCGGTGGATCACGACGTGCTGGCGCGGATCGGACGGGCGTGCGCGCTCGCACCTGGTGACGTGCTCGCCGCCGAATGGATCCAGAACGGGCCGGCCTGGATCGGTGTGGAACTGACGTCCGCCGCGGCCGTGCTCGCCCTTGATCCCGACCCGGTGCTGGCCCGCGGGATCTCTTTCGGCGTGGTCGGCCGCCATGACGGCGGCGGGCCGGCGGATGTCGAAGTGCGAGCCTTCTTCAGCGACGGCCAGGGGCTCGAGGAGGACCCGGTGACCGGCAGCCTGAACGCCGGGATCGCCCAATGGCTGATCAGCGCCGGCCGGCTGCCGAGCCAGTATGTCGCGCGCCAGGGCACCGCGCTCGGACGCGATGGCCGGGTCTACGTCGAGGCGCTTGGCGAGGACGTCTGGATCGGCGGCTCGACCCGCACGCTGATCCGGGGCACGGTCACACTCTGAGACCGCACCGGGCCACCGGCCGCGTGGTGACCAGCGGACACTCCCCGACATGGCGATGTGAACAGAACTCGTCAGCGGGCGCGCCCAGCCCCAACTCGACGGCCTGAATTGTCCTCTCGACGTTCTGGATTTGTCCGCTCGACGGGCGGAGCGCGGGGCTGCTTGGGGTGTCAGGCTTGCGGGTGGTCGAGGAGGGCGGAGGGATCGTCGGGGACGTCGACGGCATACCGCTGGAGGACGGCGAGGTCGATGATCTCGAGGGCTCGCTCATTGGTGGCCGCGAGCACGACCGGTGCCGCGGCCCCGTCCTGATGTGCCTGCAGCCAGCGGGCGGCGACCACGCACCAGCGATCCCCAGGGCGCAGACCGGGGAAGTGCCATTCGGGACGGGGCGTGACCAGGTCGTTGCCCACGCCGGCCTGGTGCGCGAGGAAGTCCTCGGTCATCACGGCGCACACGGCATGGCGACCGAGATCGTCCGGTCCGCAGTTGCAGCTGCCGTCGCGGTAGTAGCCGGTCACCGGATCCAGGCCGCACTCCTGCAATGGCCCGCCCAGAACATTGCGCTCGCTCGTCACTCCCCCAGCCTGCCAGGTGACCCGGCGCGCCACATCGAGCACGAGTCGTCCGCGCCGAATCCTTGGGGTTGTGGGTGGGATTTGTCAGGATGAGACCGTGGCCCGACCGACGCCTCCGCCGCCCCCGCCTCGCGGGTGGCGCGGCGACCCTGCGCCGCGGCACGACGACCGGCACCTCGGCGACGACACCGTCGCGGACGGCACGTATGACGAGTGGACGGATGAGGACACCGAGCCCCTCGCCCGCCGCGAACGAATGCGTACCGTCGGCCGGGCCCTTCGACGCGGTGCGCGCGCGACCGGGCGCGGCACGGCGCGCGCCATCGGCCAGGGGACGCGGGCCGGCGCGCGCCGCTATCAGGCCTTCGCCCAGGCCGACGGCGCGGACGCGAGCGGCCTGGCGCGGCTGATCCAACTGCATACGGTCAATGTCGCCGGCGACGCGGCCTTGACGGTCTCGCTCGCGGGAACGGTCTTCGCGCTGCCCACCGACGAGGCCCGCAGCAAGGTCGCCCTCTTCCTGGCCCTGACAATGGCGCCCTTCGTGCTGCTGGCGCCCCTGATCGGGCCGTTGCTGGACCGCTTCCGACACGGGCGGCGCTGGGCGATCGGCACCACCTTGGCCACCCGGGCCTTTCTCAGCTGGGTCCTCGCCGGCGCCCTCGTGACGAACTCGGCCTGGCTCTTCCCGGCCGCTCTCGGCGCTTTGGTGGCCAGCAAGTCGTATGCCGTGACCCGCGCCGCCGCCGTCCCTCGCCTGCTGCCCGACGGGATCACGCTGGTCAAGGCCAATGCGCGGGTCAATATCGTCGGCCTGCTCGGCATGATCGCCGGCGGCGCGATCGCCGGTGCGCTGGCCAAGATCGGCCCGGAGTGGTCGCTGCGCGCGGCCTTCCTCATCTATGTCGTCGGCACCGTCCTGGCCATCCGGCTGCCGGCCCGCGTGGATTCCGACCGCGGCGAGGCCGACTTCGCCGAGGGCGAGAGCGCGACCCCGGCGCGCCGGATGCGGGCGTTGCCCGTGCTGGTGCGCTACGTCCTGTGGGTGTGCACGGGTGCCCGGATGCTCTCGGGCTTCCTCACCCTGTTCATGGCCTTCCTCATGCGCGTGCACCCCATCGCGGGGATGAGCGGGTCGCTGGTGCTGGGGCTCGTCGCCGGAGCCGCTGGGTTGGGCAATGCCTCCGGGAGTTTCATCGGCAACCGGCGCCACCTGCCCCCACCGGAGGTCATCGCAACCGTCCTGATCGCGCTCGCCGGAGCGGCCACGCTCGCGGTCACCTTCTTCTATTCGGTATGGACGCTCGTGGCGGTCGGCCTGATCGCCGGGCTCTTCTCGCAACTGGGCAAACTCAGCCTCGACGCCCTCATCCAGCGGGAGGTCGCGGACCGGCAGCGGGCCCGGGTCTTTGCCTGGTCGGAGACGCTGCTGCAGACCTTCTGGGTCGTCGGTGGGGCGGTCGGCATCGCCATCCCGCTGAATCCGACGCTCGGCTTCGGGGTGATCACCGGCCTGGTCGCCGTCGCGTTGCTGGCTGCCCTGCGCTCGCGCGCGACGGGTACTCGATTGCCCGGTCCCGCCGGCTGACCAGCCGGGTCCGGCGCGCGCGATCCGGGCGGCTTCGCCGTGGCCTCGGCCCCGCTCGCGCCAGTGTTCGACTCGAGGTGCGAGTCGTAGGCACAATTGCCGGATGACCGACCCGGACGTTGACGACCTCATCGACGAGGTGGCCGAGCGATTCCGGGAACGGGGCGAGCGGATGACAAGCCAGCGACGTGCGGTCGTGCGCGCCCTGGCCGCCACACCCGGTCACCTCAGTGCCGAGGATATCCAGGCTCTCGCCGATCACGGCACGCTGCACCTGAGCAGCATCTATCGCAGCCTCGAAGCCCTGGCGGCCGTCGGCGTCGTGCAGCACATCCATCTCGGCCACGGCGCCACCGCTTATCACCTGGCGAGGGCGGGTGCGCATCTGCACCTCGAGTGCCGGGTCTGCGGCGCGATCAGCGACCTGCCCGTCCGCGTGCTCGATGGGGTGGCCGCAACTCTGCGCACCGATCACGCCTTCGTCCTCGAACCCGCCCATACCGCCTTGTCCGGCCGCTGCGCCGGCTGCGCCGATCACGAAATGAGCCGATGAACTTCCTCAGGCCGCTGGCCGCCTTTCCGACACCGCGCGACCCCGATTCCTGGGCGGGCGCAGCCTGGCCGCTCGGCGCCCACGTCGACCGAGAGGGCGCCACTGTGACGTTCGCGGTCGCCGCGCCCGAGGCGACGCGTGTGCTCCTGGAGGTGTATGCCCGCCCGACCGGCGTCGCCGCCCTCGCCGCTATCGACCTCGCGCGGGGCGCGGACGGGGTCTGGCGAGCCCGTGTCGCCGGTCTCGGCCCGGGCGCGCATTACGGCTATCGGGTCTGGGGCCCGGGCTGGAACCTCGACCCGGCCTGGGCACCCGGCAACAGCAGTGCCGGCTTCGTCGCCGATCGCGGGCCGCGCGGGCAGCGGTTCAACCCCAACAAGGTCCTCACCGACCCGTATGCCCGCGAGATCTCCCACAGTCCGGCGAGCCCGGACGTCGTGGCGGCAGGCGCGGACGGCGGGGTCTTCGGCTGGGGGCCGCGCGACTACCGGGGGCGACCGGTCCGCGAGTGGGACACCGCGGCATACGCCCCCAAGGCGATCGTGGTCTCTGACGCCACGACGACGGGCACCAAGCCGGCCGTGCCGGCGGAGTCCACCATCGTCTATGAGGCGCACGTGCGGAATCTGACCCTGCACCCGAGCGCCCGCAGGCTCGGCACCTATGTCGCGAACCTGCCCGGTTTCAGCGCAGTCACCGACGTCCCGGAGCCACTCCAGGGGACGTATGCCGGCGCGGCCCACCTTGCCCCCTATGTGAAGGCATTGGGCTGCAATGCGATCGAGCTCATGCCCGTGCAGGAAAGCAATGGCTCGGAGCTTTCCACGACCGGACCGTCCAATCACTGGGCGTATATGACGCTCGGCTATTTCGCGCCGAACCGGCAGTACGCCTTCGACAAGACGCCGGGCGGGCCGACCCGCGAGTTCAAAGAAATGGTGCGGACCTTCCACGAGCACGGCATCGAGGTCTATCTCGACGTCGTCTACAACCACACCGGCGAGGGCGGCAACTGGGGTGATCTCGACACCGTCGGGTTCACCGGCTTCGGGGGTTTCGCGACCACGGAGTACTACGTCCTGACCGACGCGGACCAGTTGGTCGACGGCGCGACGGGATGCGGCAACCAGACCGATATGTCGAGCGCGATCACCCGGGCACTGGTGACCGACTCACTCGAATACTGGTGCGACGCAATGGGCGTCGACGGTTTCCGTTTCGACCTGGCGCCGGTGCTCGGGCGTGCGCCGATGGCGCAGGCGCGCGAGGACTGGGCCGGACAGCGGCGCTTCTATCGTGATCACCCGCTGCTCACCGAGATCCGCGATCTGGCTCAGGCGCGCAATATCGAGGTCATCGCCGAGGCCTGGGATCTGTGGGGTTATGAGGTCGGCAACTTCCCGGACGGGTGGGCCGAATGGAACGGCCGCTACCGCGACGCCGTGCGCCGGTATCTCAAGGGTGACGGCAATGCCGGAGCGTTCATGGAGGTGATGAACGGTGACTACCGCAACTTCGCCGACCAGGGCGGGCCGCAGCGCTCGATCAACTTCATCACCGCGCACGACGGCTTCGCGATGCTGGATCTGGTCGCCTACGACCACAAGGACAACAGCCAGGCGTGGCCGTTCGGGCCCTCGGACGGCGGCTCGGACAGCAACGACTCCTGGGGCAGCGGGGGCGACCAGGCGCTCATCCGTCAGCGGCTGCGGAACTTCTGGGTGGCGCTCTATTTCGCCCGGGGCGTGCCGATGGTCTGCTCGGGCGATGAGTACGGCCGCACTCAGAACGGCAACAACAACCCCTACAACCTCAACACCATCGGGATGTGGAACAACTGGTCGGCGCTGGCGACCAATGCGCCCACATCGGTGCCGGTGGTCCCGGACGGCGCGGGTGCGGTCGATGCCCCGCAGGGTGCGGCGCTCGCGACCGTCCGCTATCGCGACGCCTTCGGACGAGCAGACTCGCCGTCGGGCGTCAACCCGCAGTTGGTGTTCGCGTCCTTCCTCGGGGCGCTGCGGCGTGATCACCCGGGGTTGCGGCAACGCTCATACGGCGATGCCGAGCTCGGCGGCACCGATGTCAGCTATGTCTTCTTCCAACCGGACCAGGCGGAGGCGCCGGCGGACGGCGATCGCGCCGTGCGCCTGTGGATCGATGCCGCTAGCGTCGGCGCCGCGGACTTCCTGCTGCTGATCAATATGGCGGATCAGCCGGTGGCTTTCGTTGTGCCGCAAGGGCCTTCATCGGTGTCGTGGCGGCGAATCATCGACACGGCCCACTTTTTCGAGGGCGGCTTCAACTGCTGGTCGCTCGAGCGCGGCAATGTCGTGCAGGGCACCTATGACGCGGCCGCGTGGTCGATCGTCGTGCTCGCCGAGGGTGCGCCTGGGCCGATCAGCGGCGAGGGCGGCCCGGGCAGTGGCGCCGGGGGTGGCCCGGGCGCTGGCGCCGGGGGTGGCCCGGGCGCTGGCGCCGGGGGTGGCTCGGGAGGTGGCGCCGGGGGTGGCCCGGGCGGCGGCCGGGCGAAGCAACCGCCGGGCAGGAGCGTGATCACCGCGATCACCGATGTCCTGGTGGACTCGGTGCGCGACTGGTTCCGCAGCCGCCGCTGACCCCCCTTACGGTGGCGTGCTAGGTTCGGCTCGTCCGAGCAGGGGAAGTCCGGTGCGAATCCGGCGCTGACCCGCAGCGGTGATACGGCCCACAGGGGCTGTCAGCCCGAATGCCTGCGCGGCGCGTCCGGCACCACCCCTTTTCGATTCCCCGCCGAGGTATGCGGAGGAAGGACTCCCTCATGAATCACGTCACGGCCACTCTCACGCGCGGCGTAACCGTCAGCCTCACCGCGAGCGCTCTCCTTCTCGGCGCGGCCACGACGGCCGGTGCGTCACCCACCGCCACGTCCACCACGAGCGAGCAACGGGCCACGGCATCGGACCGGCTCAGCGCTCGCGTGGCGACCGGCTGGCTCGGCCGCCAGTTCGTCGACGGCTCACATCTGATGACCGATTTCGGCGGCACCAGCTATGACGACCCGGGCCTGACCCTCGATGCCGTCCTCGCCTTTGCCGCCACCAAGACCAACGACGTGCGGGCAACGAAGGCCCTGACGTGGCTGGCCCAGGACAGCAACCTGCTCAGTTACATCGGCACCGGCTCCGACGAGTCGTATGCCGGCGCTCACGCGAAACTGGTTCTCGCACTTCAGGTTCGCGGCCAGAACCCGGGCTCCTACGGCGGCCGCGACATCCTCGGGGAGCTGCGATCCCTTCAGCGGGCGGACGGCCGCCTGAGCGACCGCTCCAAGTGGGGCGACTACTCCAACGCCTTCGGGCAGAGCTTCGGCGTGGTGGCGCTCAGCCGTGCCGGTCTGCCGGCCGCCAATCGCGCGGCCGGGTACCTCGCCGGTCAGGCGTGCGCGGACGGCGGCGTGCCGATCACCTTCGAGCAGGCCACGTGCACCGGCGACCGGGACGCGACCGCGCTGGCGATCCAGGCTTTCCGCGCCACCGGCCGCAGTGCGGCAGCCGCCAAGGCCGCGAACTGGCTGCGTGCCGCGGGCGCCCCCGCCAACACAAACTCCGCCGGCCTGACCGCCGCCGCTCTGGATCTGGTGGGCGGCGCGGCCAATGTGTCCGCGGCCGCCTCGACCCGGTCGTATGTCCGCACCCTCCAACAGGGTTGCGCGGCCCCCTTCGCTCGGCGTGGCGCCATCGCCTTCGACGACTCCGGGTTCGTCGCCGCCACCGCTCCGCGCGCAACGACGCAGGCCGTCCTCGGCCTGACGCCGGCCAACCTCGCGACACTCACCTCGGCCGGCTCGATCGCCTACGCCCCGACGCTCGCCTGCTCCTGACGGGGCAGGATCGGGCTCAGCGGCGAGCGCGCCAGGTCGCCCGGGGCGCAGCCCGGCAGCCAGGTGGCCAAGTCACCGGCGGCGTGCTCGCCCGGCCGGTCGATGACCCGCTCGCCGTCGGCAAACCAGATCACCGTCATCACCGCTCGCGTCTCGGCGCCATCGTTGGGCAAGGCCCGGTGCAACGTCCAGCCGCCGTGGAAGGAGGCGTCGCCGAGCGCCAAGGTCGCCGGCTCGGTCACCGGGAAACGTCCGTCGAGCAGTCCGTCGGCCACCAGCGACATGAAGTAATCCTCGGATGCCTGCGAGATCACCTCGTCCGAGAGGGATCCCGCGGCATTGGTCCCGGAGGCGAACTGCAGCGCCCCCATCGCGGGTTGGACGGCCAGCAAGGGCAGCCACATCGTGATGCACCGCTCGCCGCGCAATGGCCAGTAGCCCGCGTCCTGATGCCAAGGGGTGAACGCGCCGCCGGGCTCCTTGAAGAGGGCCTGATCGTGGTAGAGGCGCACCCGCTCAACCCCAAGCAGCTGCGCGGCGATCGACGCAAAGCGTTGCGAAAGAACGAATTCGGCGACATATTCGTCGACCTGCCAGAGGTTCATCGTCTGGAGGAACGCCCGGCTGTAAAGGTCGCGCTCGGCCAGCGGGCGCCGCTCCGTGTTGTTGGCGGAAACGGCTGCCCGGATCGCCGGCCCGTATGCCGTGACCTCCCCCGCGGATGCGACGCCCCGGAGGACGATGTGTCCATCGCGACGGTAGGCCGCCACGTCGTCGGGGGAAACGGCATACGGGCTAGAGAGCGGAGCGGCCGGCATGCCGGGGAATTCTAGGTGGCCGGGCGCGCACCGACGCCGACGACATGCGCCGGCTCCTCGCCGCGAGCCAGTCGGGTCAACTGCTCACGCAGCATCCGCAGCGCGCGTGGACGGAAGGCCGATGAGGCGCCGCCGACGTGGGGTGAGATCAGGACGTTCGGCGCGCGCCACAAGGGGTGATCGGGCGGCAAGGGTTCGGGGTCGGTGACGTCGAGCGCGAAGCGCAGTCGGCCGGTATGCCGCAGCAGCGCATCGGTGTCCGCAACCGGCCCGCGAGCGATATTGACGACGAGGGCATCATCGGGGAGGGCGGCGAGGAAGTCCTCGCCGATCAACCCGCGCGTCACATCGGAGAGCGGCACGACGACGAAGACGACCTCCGCCGTCGGGAGCAACTCGGGCAGGTTCTCGATCGGGTGCACGCGGTCGACCAGGTCGTCGCCGTCGCGTGCATGGCCGGCAACCGCGGTCAGCTCGACCTGGAAGGGCACCAGACGCCGGCCGAGTGCCCGTCCCACAGAGCCATAGCCGACGATCAGCACCCGCCGGTCGGCCAGCGACGGCAGCAGCCCGGGAAACGTCCAATCGCCCTCGGGCTGAGCGCGCGCAAACCCGGGTAGGCCGCGCTGGCTCGCCAGAGCAAGGGCCATCCCCATCTCGGCCGTCGAATCGTCATGCACCCCAGCCGCATTGGCGACGCTCACGCTCTCGGGGAGCTGCTCGAGGATGCCGTCATAGCCCGCGGTGAGCAGTTGCACGAAGCGGACCGACGGCACCTGCCCCACCGCGGCGATGGAGCGGGCGGCACCGACATAGGGCGCGACCACCGCGTCCACGGGGGCATCGGGGCCCGGATCGCGCGGATGCCAGACCACGGGGGTGATGCCGTCGATGGGGCCTACGTCGTCGCGCCAGTCGGCGTCCGGGAAGGAGACGAACATGGAATCACCCTAGGTCGGTCCGGCCCTGGCGATGGCGGTCGGCGGTGGAAGGGTTTGGCGATAGGCTCCCGGCGCTGATCGTGGAGTGAGGAAGGAGCACGCGTGACGGTCGATGTCACCGAGGCCTTCCGCGTGGTTGACCTCGCCGGAGTGCTCTGCAATGGCGCGCTGGGCGCGACCATCGCCCGCCAACGCCGCTTCGACTTCGTCGGCTTCACCGTCCTCGGTGTGGTGTCCGGTCTGGCGGGCGGCGTGCTCCGCGACGTCATGCTGCAGGTCGGCCAGCCGGTCGCGCTCACCGATCCGGCCTATCTGATCACGGCGATGATCGGGGTCCTCGCCGCCCAGCTGATCAGGATGGAGGGCCGGCGCTGGCGTTGGCCGATGATCGGCGCCGACGCCCTCGCCCTCGGCGCCTGGGCCGCCACCGGGACCATCAAAGCCCAGATCGTCGGCCTCGGCTGGCTGCCCTCGCTCTTTCTCGGGGTGGTCACGGCCGTCGGTGGCGGCATGGTCCGAGACATCTGCATCGGGCAGGTGCCCGCCGTGCTCGGCGGCAATACCCTTTATGCCACGGCGGCCGCGACCGCTTCCGCGGCCATCTTGCTCACACCGGTCCAGGTGCGAAGTACGTGGGGCATGGGTCTCGGGATAGCCATCGGCGGCGGCCTGAGCCTGATCGCTCGCTGGCGCCAATGGCGGCTGCCTGTCGACGCGGATGTGCACCTCTCGGCTGACCAACTGCGTGCCCTCATCCGACGAAGTGAGCGCGCCGGCGCCAAGGCCGAGAAGAAGCGCGCGGCCGGCAAGGGCCGCGGCGTCAGGCCTCCCGACCGCCGAGCAGCTCGTTGACGAGCGCCGCGGCCAGCTCGGGATGGGCGCAACTGATCCAGGTGTCCGCGCTCCCCGGAATCGACAGGTGGAGCGCCGGGCCGGCGACGGTGACAAAGCCGCGCCCGCGCACGCCATAGCGCAACCCGTATCCACCGAACTGCGCCAGCGGCCGCACCGGCTCGACATCGGCGAAGGCGATCGTGCTCTTCGGGGCGCGCAACCACCGCACCCGCCCGTATGCCTGCACCCGCACCCCCTCCTGATCGACCACCACTTCCGAGCGCGCCATCGACCCCACGAGCAGTGCGAGGAGGGTGACCACGGGCACCGCGACCCAACGAGCGGGCGTGACGGCCAGACCGACGGCGAGAACCACCAGCAGCCCGAGCATCACCGCGCCGGCGCTCCCGGCCGGCACCCGATCACGCCAGGGCAGCTCGGCGCTACCGACTCCATCAGAGCCGGACCCGCTGGCCACGACACCGGCCTGGGCTGCGCCGAGACGCGGTGCGCCCGCCGGCATTCCCCTGCGTTGCTCGGCCGGGACGTCGGGGATGTGGGTCGGCAGGAGCCACCACGCCAGGCCGGCCAGCGGCACCGCGAGAGCGAAGCCCAGGGCGAGCCACCCGCCCGGGGAGGGCGCGGCATACGGATCGGTCAGGCCGCGCTGGGACCAGAGCGTCCCGCCGAGGCCGAGACCGAGAAGGCCGATCAGGCCGGCGGCGGCGACACCGAGCACGCGGCGACCGTCGACGGGAATGAACCACGCGATCAGGGCCTGCAGGGCGCTCAGCCCCACAAGCAGGGCCACCGTGGTGGTGATGAAAGCCCGAGGGGACTGCGTGGAGTCGATGCCGTCACCGCCCCAATGCGAGGCGACCTGGACGGGCAGGTCGGCGCGAATCGTGGCATACATGCTCAGCAGTGCGGCCACGGCGATGACGAGGAGCGTGCCGACCACGAGAAGCCAGCGGCCCATGGTCGGCCGGCGCCCCGGAGCCGGCCGGCCCAGACCCGACCCACCGAATGTGCTGCCCCCCATGCTTACTCAGTTCATCAGTCCGCCATGACCGTGCGGGCGAGCGCCGTCGGCATGTAGTCGTAACGGACGAAAGAGCGGGTGAACGATCCGGTGCCGTGCGAGACCGAGCGCAGGTCGATCGGGTAGCGCGCCAACTCGTGCTGCGGCACTTCGGCAGTCACAACGGTGAAGCCCTCGGTCTCGGCCGGGGTGGTGCCGTGCACCTGGCCTCGCCGGCCGCGCAGGTCGGCCATCACGGCACCGAGCGAGTCATCGGAAACCGTGACCTCGATCAGGTCGACCGGCTCCAGCATCGAGACCGACGACTCGGTGGCCGCCTCGCGCAGGGCTTGAGCGGCCGCGGTCTGGAAGGCCATATCGGAGGAGTCAACCGAGTGCGCCTTGCCGTCGTAGAGCGTGACCCGCACGTCGACCACGGGATAGCCGGCGAGCACACCCTTCTCCAGTTGATTGCGCGCGCCCTTCTCAACCGAGGGGATGAAGTTGCGCGGCACCGCGCCGCCGACCACCTTGTCGACGAACTCGATGCCCGCGCCACGCTCCAAGGGCTCGATGAGGAGCTTGACGACGGCATACTGCCCGTGCCCACCGGACTGCTTGACCAGCCGGCCCTGGATGTCGCACTGACGCACGAACGTCTCGCGCAGCGAGGTCTTGAGCGGCTCGACCTCCACGTTGACGTGGTAGCGGTCCTTCAGCCGCGCCATCAGGTCATCGACGTGGGCCGGCCCGAGCGCCCACAGGACGAGTTGGTGGGTCTCGACGTTGTGCTCCAGCCGCATGGTGACGTCCTCGGCCACCAGCCGTTGTAGTGCGGAAGCGAGTTTGTCCTCGTCGTTCTTGGAAGCGGCATGAATCGCGACCGGGAGCATGGGGTCGGGCAGGAGCCAGGGCTGGACGAGCGCCGGCTGCTCCGGCGTGGACACCGTGTCGGAGGTCTCGGCGTGGGCGAGTTTGGTGACAAGGACGACCTCGCCGGCGATGGCGCTCGTGCGCGGCATCGGGTCACCGGAGGTGGGGCTGGAGATCTGCCCCACCCGGTCAGCATCGCTGTCATGGCCCGGGTGGCCGTCGACTTCGTGGCCCGCGAAGTGCTCCAGATGCCCGGAAACGTGAACCTGCTGCTCGGCGCTGAGCGTGCCGGAGAAGACGCGGACGAGCGAGAGCCGGCCGACATACTGGTCGCTGGTCGTGCGGATGACCTCGGCCACCAACGGGCCCGCAGGATCGCCGGTGATGGCCGGGAGGTGCTCGCCGTCGGGGGTGGTCACGGCCGGCATCCACGCCTCGGTGGGAGCCGGGAAGCCGTTCTCGAATAGGGCCAGCAGTTCGGCGACGCCCACCCCGCTTGCCCAGTGCGTCGGCACGATGGGGAAGAACCGGGCGCCCGCGATGGCCGCCCGCAGATCATCGCGCAGGATGGTCGCGTCGAGTTCCTCGCCGGAGAGATAGCGATCGAGCATCGACTCGTCCTCGGACTCCTCGATGATCGCCTCGAGAACCCCGCCCCGCAGTTCCTCGACCACGCCCTCCTGGTCGCCGGTCGGCGCGCCGATCGATGCACCGGAGGCGTCGTGCACCTCCTTGCCGAGCAGGTCGATCAGACCGGTCACGGACTCACCCTCGAGCACGGGGACCTGCAGGGGCTGGGCGGCACCGAAGGCCCGCTGGATGGCGGCGACGACGGTCGCGTAGTCGTCCTGGCACTGCTCGAGCTTGGTCAGAGCGACGGCGCGGGGCATGCCGACCGCGGCGCACTCGCGCCAGAGCATCTTGGAGGCGTCGTCGACCGAGGCGCCGGCAGCGACGACGAAGAGCGCGGCGTCGGCGGCACGGAGCCCGGCGCGGACTTCACCGACGAAGTCGGCGGCGCCCGGGGTGTCGAGCAGGGTGATGGCGAGGTCGCCGGCACCGATGGTGGCCACGCGCAGGGCCGTCGAGGCACCTTGGTCGGCCGCTCGCCGAGCGCCCTCGCCGCTGACCAATCGGTCGAAGAGCGTGCTCTTGCCGCCGCCGCTCGGTCCGACGAGGACGATATTGCGGATCTGAGCGGGTGATGCGGGCACGGGCGGGAGCGCCGTCGCGGCGTTGGAACGACTCATGGTCATCAACCTTAGTCCCGGCTGGCGACAGCCACCCAGGCTCCTGGCTGGGCGCGCGTCAGGGTGCTGCGAGCGCGTCGCGCACACCCGATTCCTGCTGCCCGAGCACGGGGTCGCGTCCACTCGTGACATCCCAGGCAGCCTTGATCGCCGCCAGCTTTTCCCGTTGCGCACCGGCCGTCCAGGTGCTCGCGGCATAAGTCGCCCCGCGGTCGTCGCCGACCCCGTTGGCGTCGAGTCCCAGTGCCCGGCAGGTCGCGACGGCGCGCGGCAGGTGGTAGCTCTGCGTCACGACCGTCAGCTGCGTGACGCCGAAGATCCGCTTCGCGCGCGCACAGGAGTCATAGGTGTCGCGGCCGGCGAAATCGCGCACGACTTTGTCGGCGGGCACGCCGTGCGCGATCAGATAGTCCATCATTGCGGTGGGCTCGTCGTAGGCATGAGTCCGGTTGTCGCCGGAGACGAGGACGACCTGCACCTTGCCGGCGTCGAAGAGAGTCTTGGCGAGATCGAGGCGGTCGGCGAGGAAGGGCGTGGGCCTCCCGTTGGGGGTCAGCCCCGCACCGAGCACGAGGGCAAGGGGCGCCTCGGGGAGGTCCGCCACGGCATACGTATGGCCGCTGGCCTCCCCCGCGATCCAGACGTTCGATCCGACGGCGACACCGGCGCCGAGCACGCCAGTGCTCAGTGCGGCGATCAGGATCCGCCGGCGCCACGTCATACGGCAAGGGTAAGTCGGGCATGAACAGCGGTGGCCACCGCGCGCACAGAATGTGGCATCGTGTGCCGCATGGGTGGATTGGTATGGCGCGTGCTCGGCACCGGGGCGGCCGCTGCGGCCGCGGTCGTGGCGAACAAGTCGGTGACGGCCATCTGGAAGAAGGCCGGCAAAGACGACACGGTCGACCCGCAGAACCCGCACACCCCGTTGGGCGAAGCCCTGGCACTCGCCGCCGTGAGCGCGCTCGCGGCAGCCGTTGCCCGGACGGTGTTCACGCGCAAAGCGGCGCAGTATTACGAGAACTCCTCCGGCCAACTGCCCGCCCCTATGCGCAAGGAAGAGACGGCCTGACGCGTCGCGCTGGGACGTCAGGCGACGGGTGTCAGTCGGGCGCGCACGAACTTGTGCCGGGGCGTGCCGGCAAAGGGATCGCGGTCCGCGGCGCTGGTCAACTCGTTCGGCGCGACGCCAGTGACGACGCGCTCACCGTCCTCGCGGTGATCGAGACCCAGCCCATTGGGCAGGGCGATATGCCCATCCTGACGCCCCTCGTCGATGCTGATCCGCGCCGTCGCCTTCCCGCGCGGGGTCTCGATCTCCACTTCGTCGCCCGGGGTGAGGCCGAGCTTCTCGGCGTCATTGGGTGAGATGCGCAACGGTCCGTCCGGCTCGCGCCGGCGCCATTCGGGGTCGCGGATGATCGTGTTCGCGGTGAAGGCCCGGCGCTCGCCGGCGGAGAGCACGAAGGGCCATTCCTGCGTGGGTCCCGGCGGCGCGTCGGTCGCCAGGTCACGAGCGGCCTGCAGCAGTTCCGGTATGACGAGGTGCACCAAGCCGTCGTCGGTGCGGACGCGCCGCCATACGGCTGCTTCGGGGTCGGCGGAGTCGTCGGCAAAGACGACGCCGCTGGTGCCCGCGAGGATCGCGTCGAAAAGCGCGTCACCGCTGGCGTGACCCGCGGCCTGAACGCTCGCCGAGTTGGCCTGGAAGGCGAGTTGCGCTGCGCCCCAGAGCAATGCGGCGCTCTGCCGGCCCTCGGGCAGGGTGGGGCCGAGGGTGCGATAGAGCAACACGGGGGCCAGGGCCGCAGCGCGCTTGTCCCCGGCGGTGGCCATCAGGAAGGCCGTGAGGAAGGCGTCGCGACCCTGCTGCGCCGCGGTTGCCAGCCGCTCGACGACGGCCGGGTCGAGCGCACCGGAGGCCTCGACCAGGCGGGCGTGGATCTCCGCCTCGGGCAGGGGGCCGTCGGGCGCTTCGAGCAGCGGTGGGCGCAGATGGAAGACATTGCGGGGGAACTCGAAGTTGAAGAAGGTGGCTTCCGGCTTTTCGAACTGCGTCGGCGCCGGGAGCACGTAGTCCGCCATTCGCGCGGTCTCGGTCATGGCCACATCGATCACGACGAGGACGTCGAGGGCCGCGAGCGCCTCGCCCATCCGCGGCGAATCGGCCAGCGAGTGAGCGGGATTCGCGGACTCGACCAGCATCCCGCGGAAGCGTTTGGGGTGATCGGTGAGGATTTCCTCGGGAATCACATTGCAGGGCATCAGGCCGCCGAGAATGGGCGAGCCGGTGACCGGAGTGACGCTGGCGTGGAGTGAGGTGTCCTTGCGGGCCGTGGCGAGCGGGACCATGACGGCGGGGATATACGCCGTGCCGGTCCGTCCGAGGTTGCCGGTCAGGAGCCAGATCAGCTTCTCCAAATAGCTGACGAGCGTCGAGTTGTGGTTCATCTGGACGCCGAGGTCCTCGAAGAAGGCCGTGCGACCAGACGCGCCAATCGCGCAGACTGCTTGCCGCACCAGGGCTTCGTCGACGCCGGCGATCGTGCAGTAGCCGTCGACATCGATGCCGCCGAAGGTCGCGAGGATGTCCGCCAAGCCGCTCGCGTGCTCGGCCAACCAGTCGGTGGCGATCAGATCGTCCTGCACGAGGACGGCGATCATCGCGGCGAGCAGCCAGGCGTCGCGGCCGGGGCGCACCTGCAGGTGGATGTCCGCGAGTTCGGCGCTCTCGGTGCGGCGCGGGTCGATGACGATCAACGTGCGCTCGGGGTCGCGGGCGATGTCCCGCAGCATGGTCCGGGCGTGCGGGAAGCCGTGCGACTGCCAGGGGTTCTTGCCGAGGAAGACGGCCACCTGGGCGTTGCCGAGGTCGGACCGGATGAGGGCCGCTCCGAGCATTGAGGAATTGACCCAGAACTCGCCGGTCTTCTCCTGAGCCAGCGCACTCGAGCGATAACCCATCCCGTAGGCCGCGAAGGTCGCCCGCGAGTAACCGCCGCCGAGGTGGTTGCCCTGACCGCCACCGCCGTAATACATGATCACCTCGCCGCCGTGCTCGACGCCGATCTGTGTCAAGCGTGCGGAGATCTCGCTGATCGCGACCTCCCAACTGATCTGTTCGTAGCTGCCGGCGGCGGTTCTGCGCAGCGGGTGCAGGACGCGTTCGGCGCGGCCGTTCTGGTAACGGTCGAGCCGCAGAGGCTTCTCGCAGGTATAGCCATGGGATCCCGGGTGCAACTTGTCGCCGCGGATCTTGGCGAGCGTCCGCCCCTCAGGACCGCCCAGGGCGACCTCGAGCCCGCAGTTGCACTCGCACAGGATGCAGGCGGTCGGCTTCCACTCGTCGGTCGTCGTCGTCATGGGCAGCAGGTTAGTAGCGAATCGCTACTAATGCTAGGGTCCGGCGTATGCGGCATGCGGACCTCGCCGAGCAAGCCTGTCCCGTCGCGCGCGCCTCGACCATCGTGGGCGAGCGTTGGGTCTGGCCGATCCTGCGGTCCGCCTTCGTGGGAGCCCGCCGCTTCGAGGACTTCCAACGCGGCACGGGTGCGGCGCGGACGATCCTCACCGACCGGCTGGCACGGCTGGTCGACGACGGCATCTTGTCCAAAGACCTTCCGGCAGGAGCGGATTCGGGGCACCGGGAGTATCGGTTGACCGAGAAGGGCGAGGCGCTCTACCCCGTCTTCCTGGCCTTGCTGCAGTGGGGCAGCGAGTGGACGCAACTGCCCGCAGACACGGTGGCGGTCGAGCACAGCAGCTGTGGCCACGTGACGCAACCCGTCGTCGTGTGCGCGGCGTGTCACGAGCCGTTGGCACGGCGCGACACCCGCGCGCGTTACACCCCGAATGCCCGAACGATCGGCACCCCCGGCCGGTAGGCCAGGTGGAGATAGGACGGCGCGTCCACAACGGCAGCGTCGAGCGGGCCACCCACAGCTAGGCGGCCGATAGTGGTGCGGCGCAATGACTTCGCGGCACCTCGTGTTGCAGCCAACAGCGCTTCGGCGGGTGTCATGCGCATCTCGCGAACGGCCAGGGCGATCATGAAGGGCATCGCGTTCGAGTAGCAGGTGCCGGGATTGCAGTCGCTCGCGATCGCCACGCTCACCCCGGCGTCGATCAGCCGGCGAGCATCGGGATAGGGCGAGCGGGTCGAGAACTCCACACCCGGCAAGAGGGTGGCGACCGTCGTGTCTGCCGCACCGACGAGCGCGTCCACGTCGGCGTCGGTGAGGTAGGTGCAGTGGTCGACGCTGGCGGCGCGGAGTTCGACGGCCAGTTGAACACCGGGCCCGGGGGCGAGCTGGTTGCCGTGCACCCGCGGGAGCAGGCCCGCTGCCATACCGGCTGTGAGGATCGCCCGCGCCTCGTCGCCGTCGAAAGCGTGGGCCGAGGCGGGTTCACAAAAGACGTCGACCCAGCGGGCATGAGGGGCACACGCACGGAGCATCTCTGTGGTGACCAGATCGACGTATGCCGCTCTGTCGCTGCGGTATTCGGCAGGAACGACGTGCCCACCGAGATAGGTCACCTCGTCGGTGACCTCTCGCGCAAGGCCGACGAGTCGGGACTCCGCCGCGACATCTAGCCCGTACCCCGACTTGACCTCGACCGTGGTCGTGCCTTGGCGGCGCAGCTCGGCCAACCGCGCGTGCAGGAGGTCACGCAGCTGCTCATCGGTTGCGGCGCGGGTGGCGGCGACCGTCGTCGCGATGCCCCCGCCGTCATAGGGCACGCCGGTCATCCGCGCAGCGAACTCGGCGGACCGGTCGCCGGCGAAGATCAGGTGCGTATGGCTGTCGACGAAGCCCGGCACCATGGTCCGGCCACGCAGGCTGACCGCGCGATCGGCAGCGGGGGCTTCGGTGGCCGGGCCGAGCCAGACGACCTCGCCGTGCTGGTGGATCAGGGCGGCATCACCAATGATGCCGAGGGCCGACTCGGCCGTCTCGCCGGGGCCGTCGCAGGTGACAAGTTCGGCGATATCGGCGATCAGCACCGATGAGCCGTCGCTGTAGGCGTCCCCCTTGGTCGCGGCGATATCCGCACGGAGAGCGCCGAAAAAGTCCCTCACTGGGTGTGCAACCGAGAGAGGGCAGTGGCGAGCAGCCGGGACGGATCGCCGGCCCGGTGGTGCCCATCGCGAACGACGAACTCGCCGCCGACCAGCACGTCTGTCACATCGTCGCCCGTCGCCGAAAAGATGATCTGGTCCGCTCGTGAGCCGACGGTGCGCATCGAATCACGACGCACCGCAACAAGATCCGCTAATGCGCCGACAGTCAGGACGCCACCATCGGGCCACCCGATGCTGGCATACCCGGTCCGCGACATCGCATTGCCCAGCTCGTCCAAGCTGAATCGTCCTCGCTCGCCACTGACGAGGCGTTCGTGCATCTCCAGGCCCCGCGCCTCGACAAAGGGATCGATGATCGCGTTCTGATCCGAGCCGAGCGTCAGGCGTGCGCCCGCGTCCGCGAATTGCCGGGCCGGTCCGATGCCGTCGGCGAGATCGCGTTCGGTCGTCGGACAAAAGCACACGAAGGAGCGGGCGCGACCCAGCATCCGGATATCCGCGAGGCTGACATGCGTCGCGTGCACCGCGGTGAAGCGGTCACCGACGATCCCGCACTCCTCCAGCAATGCCGTCGGCGTGCGGTTGTAGATGAGTTGGCACGACGCGTTCTCCGCCGGCTGCTCGCTGACGTGCGCATGGACGACCCGGGCGCCGACGACCGACGCGAACTGCTCCAGCGCCTCCTTGGGCACCGCGCGGACCGAGTGCGCTGCCGCACCAATCCGAGAGGTTGCGCTGTCGCGCAACTGATTCAGCCGCCCAGCCCAGGCAGCAACATCCTTGTCGGCGAAGCGCTGCTGGACCGGGTCCAAGGGCACGTGTCCGGATCCATCAAGGCCACCGGCCAGATAGAGCGTGTCGAGCAGGGTGAGCCGGATCCCGGCCGCCTGCGCCGCCGCGATGACGGCTTCGCCCATCGCATTCGGATCGGAGTAGGGCCGCCCGTCGAGGCCGTGGTGGAGATAGTGAAACTCCCCCACCGCGGTGAATCCGGACGTGACCATCTCGGTGAAGACCGCGTGGGCGAGCGCGAAGTAGGTCTCCGGCGTGAGCCGGCGGGCAACGCCATACATCTGGTCGCGCCACGTCCAGAAGTTGCCGGTGGTGTCCTGGACGCGTCCGCGCAAGGCGCGGTGGAAGGCGTGGGAATGACCGTTGGCGAGGCCGGGAAGGACTAGTCCGAGGCGCAGGTCGTCGGGCTCGGGCTCACACCGCGGGGTGATCCCGGTGATCCGCTCGCCCTCGATCTCGATGCGGACCTTGGGGACGGTCCCCTCGGGCAGTCGGGCATGACGCGCCCAGATCGCGATCATCACGCCTCCTGGGACAAGTCGGTCAAGGCAGTGGCCAGGGCGGTCACGCCTGCGAGACAGTCTGCCTGGTCGGCCCACTCGGCGGGCGAATGCGAAACACCGGTGGGATTGCGAACAAAGAGCATCGCGCTCGGTATGCCCGCCTGAGCAAACACGCCGGCGTCGTGACCCGCGCCCGTCCCCAGCAGCGGTGTGCCGCCGAGCACCTCGTGCAGGCGGCTCACCAGGGCGGGCGTGAAGGGCGTGACCGGGGTCCACGACTCCTCGGTGACCTCACCTCCGGTTGTCGCCGCGAGTGCTGCCAGGTCGGCGACGACGCTGCGGACCGCGTCCGGGTCCGCGCCACGCGCGTCCAGCCAGGCGGTCGCATGGCTCGGTATGGCGTTGACTCCCCCTGGCGTCAGTCGCACCTTGCCGATGGTGGCGACGCAGCCCCGGGTGAGGGCCGCGGTGCGGGCGGCCTGGACGACGCCCGCCAGGGTGAGCATGGCGTCGTGGCGGTCGGCCATGGTCGTCGTGCCGGCGTGATTGGCCTCGCCGGGCAGGTCGATCCGCCAACGGCCGTGTGGCCAGATGTCGGTGCCGATCGCAACCGGGGCGTCGAGATGCGCGAGCGCCTTGCCCTGCTCGACGTGCAGTTCGAGATACGTGCCGATGCGCCGGACGGTCTCGGGGTCGGCACCGATCGCGGCTCCGTCACGCCCCGTGGCGGCGAAGGCATCGGCCCACGTCGTGCCGTCGTCATCGGTGAGCGCGTGGGTGCGCTCGGGCGCCATGATGCCGGTGAGCAGGCGGGAGCCGGCCAGGGCGACGCCGAAGCGGGCTCCTTCCTCGTCGACGAAGTTGGCGATGCCGATTGGTCGATTGGGCACGATGTCGTTGGCGCGCAATAGATCCAGCGCCGCGAAGGCGCTCACGATACCGAGCGGACCGTCGAAGGCGCCGCCATCGGGGACGCTGTCGAGATGGCTACCGGTGACGATGCCGGGCCGGCCGGCGGCGACGGCTGCGTCGGGGTCGCCCCACCACGCCCACTGGTTGCCGACGCGGTCCTCGGTGAGATCGAGCCAGCGCCGGGCCGCTTGGTCGGCGAACCACTCGCGCAACTCGTGGTCGACGTCGCTCCACGCGAAGCGCCGATAGCCACCAGACTGTCCGTCGCGACCGACGGGAGCCAGGTCGCTCCACATGCCGGCGAAGCCGGCGGCAACTCTGTCCGCGGACCCCGTCTCGGTCACGACGGGGTTCCCCCGGAGGTGGGCGAATCGGGTTGGGCGGGAACGGCATACCGGCTCTGGTCACCCTCGCGCATCGGGACGCGGACGCCGCGCTCGGCGGCGATCTCGTCGGCCCGGTCGTAGCCGGCGTCGACGTGGCGGATGACGCCCATGCCGGGGTCATTGGTCAGGACGCGGGCCAGCTTCTCGGCGGCGAGCGGCGTGCCGTCGGCGAGGCTGACCTGCCCGGCGTGCATTGAGCGGCCGATGCCGACGCCGCCGCCGTGGTGGAGGGAGACCCAGGTCGCGCCGGAGCTCGTCGCGGTGAGGGCGTTGAGCAGCGGCCAGTCGGCTATCGCATCGGACCCGTCGAGCATCGCCTCGGTCTCGCGATAGGGGCTCGCGACCGAGCCGCAGTCGAGGTGGTCACGGCCGATGACGATGGGCGCGCTGACCGCGCCGGAGGCGACGAGGTCGTTGAAGGCGAGCCCGGCCTTGTCGCGCTCGCCATAGCCGAGCCAGCAGATCCGCGCCGGAAGTCCTTGCCACGCAATGCGTTCCTGCGCGCCGCGGATCCACTTGTGGAGGCGGTCGTTGTCGGGGAAGAGGTCGAGCACGGCTTTGTCGGTGGCGGCGATGTCCTTGGGGTCACCGGAGAGGGCGGCCCAGCGGAAGGGGCCCTTGCCCTCGCAGAAGAGCGGCCGGATGTAGGCGGGGACGAAGCCGGGGAAGGCGAAGGCGCGGTCGTAGCCACCCAGCCGGGCCTCGTCGCGGATGCTGTTGCCGTAGTCGAAGGTCTCGGCGCCGGCGTCCATGAAGCCGACCATCGCCTCGACGTGCCGGGCCATCGACTCACGGGCGCGATCGGTGAACTCCTCGGGCTTCTTCTCGGCGTACTCGGACCACTCGTCCAGGCCGATGCCGGTGGGCAGGTAGGACAGCGGGTCATGGGCGCTCGTCTGGTCGGTGACGATGTCGATCTCGACGCCGCGGCGCAGCAACTCGGGGAAGACCTCGGCGGCATTGCCGACGACGCCGACAGACCAGCCGCGGCGTTCCTCTTTGGCGCGCAAGGCTTTGGCGATGGCGTCATCGAGGTCGTCGGCCACCTCGTCGAGATAGCGGTGCGCGACGCGACGCTGCAGTCGGTGGGGGTCCACGTCGACAATGAGGCAGGCGCCGTCGTTCAGGGTGACGGCGAGCGGCTGCGCGCCGCCCATCCCGCCACAGCCACCGGTGAGGGTCAAGGTGCCGGCGAGGGTGCCGCCATAGCTCTTCTCGGCGATCGCGGCGAAGGTCTCATAGGTGCCCTGGACGATGCCCTGGGTGCCGATGTAGATCCAGGAGCCGGCGGTCATCTGGCCGTACATCGTCAGGCCGAGGTGCTCCAGTCGCCGGAACTCGGGCCAGTTGGCCCAGTCGGGGACGAGATTGGAGTTCGCGATCAGCACGCGCGGCGCCCACTCGTGGGTGCGAAAGACGCCGACCGGGCGGCCGGACTGGACGAGCATGGTCTCGTCGGCGCGCAAGTCGGTCAGCGTGCGCACCATCGCATCGAAGCTGCGCCAGTCGCGCGCGGCCCGGCCGGTGCCGCCATAGACGACGAGGTCGTCGGGGCGCTCGGCAACCTCGGGGTCAAGATTGTTCATGAGCATCCGTAGCGGCGCTTCCGTGCTCCATTGCCGTGCGGTGAGCGTGGTGCCGCGCGCTGCGCGGACGGGGCGGGCGCCCTCCATGGCGGTCTCCTTCGACCTCGTGATTGCCGTATGCCTGCTCCCCCCAGCATCCCCCCTCGCCCCTCCCCCCAGCGTGCCTGTAGCCCGCCGCGTGTCTGATATCCGAGACCTGACCCGCGTCGAAAGGCCGGTTCAGCCCCGTCGAGTGGCCGGTTCAGCCCCGTCGAGTGGCCGGTTCAGCCCCGTCGAGTGGCCGGTTCAGCCCCGTCGAGTGGCCGGTCAGCCCAGTCGCGTCAGCATCTTCATGGGGACGTGCCGGTGGTCGGCTGGGGTGTAGGCAAGACTTGAGGCATGAGCGGGCTGGATGGGTGGCAACGCAGCAGATTCGAATCCGAGGGCATCGCCCACGATGTCTACCGGAAGGGCAGTGGGCCGGGCGTGATCATCTGTCACGAGATGCCCGGGCTCACGACACGGGTGATCGGCTTCGGCGAGGAGGTCGTCGCGGCGGGCTACACCGTGCTCCTGCCGCATCTCTTCGGGCCGCGCGATGTCGCGTTCTCGGTCCCGAGGGTGGTCGCCGCGATCCCGGGCATCTGTATCAGCCGAGAGTTCACGATCCTCGCGGTGGGCAAGACCGGCCGCATCGCGGGCTGGTTGCGGGCCTTGGCGCGGGAGTTGCACGCCGACGTGGGCGGGCCCGGCGTGGGGGCGCTCGGCATGTGCTTTACCGGCGGCTTCGCCCTGGCGATGATGGTCGATGCGCCCGTGATCGCTCCGGTGCTTGCGCAGCCGGCCGCCCCAATGCCGATCGGGTCCAAACGCGCCGCGGATCTCGGCCTCAGTGCGACCGATCTCGACACCGTGCGTCGTCGCGCGGCGGCCGGCTGCGAGGTGCTGGGAGTTCGGTATGCCAGCGACTCCTCGGTCGGAACGCGCTTTGCGACCCTGGAACGCGAGTTGGGCGACCGATTCACGTCGGTGGAACTCGAGGGGAAGGGTCATTCGACGCTGACCGAGCAGCGCCAGGAACGGGCCGTGGATGCCGTGCTGGCCTTCTTCGATCAGCAGTTACGCGGCTGAGTTTGGGCATGGCTGATCTGCACGACGAGCTCGCGATCGTCGCGTTCGAGACGCGAGAGTCTTTGCGGCAGTGGCTGATCGCGTCGTACGACACGAGCCCTGGAGTTTGGGTGCGCATCGCGAAGGCGAGGAGTGGCACACCGAGCGTGACCTTCCACGACGTCCTGGAGGAGGGCCTGTGCTTCGGGTGGAGCGAGTCCACCCGGCACGCCGGAGACGAGTTCACCTATCTGCAGCGATTCGCGCCCCGGCGCTCCCGCGGCACTACGTCGGCGCGGAATACCCGCTTGGTGGCCGAGTTGCGAGCGGCCGGGCTGATGACACCGGCCGGCGAAGCCGCCCTGTGAGTGGCACGGAGGGCGCGACGTCTGCGCGCGATCTCGGTTCGCTGAGCGCAGCGCAACGATCCCTCGTGGACGGGTGGTTGCCGGGTGCCGTGGTCGAAGCGGACTTGAGCTGGAGGCTGATCGAGACGACCGTGCTGCGGGTTGCGTCGGGTGGCCGGACTTATGTTGTCAAGGCTGGCGGTCCCGGGGATCACCACCTGGCGCGCGAAATCCGGGCGCACCTGAACTGGCTCGCGCCATGGACGACGATCGGGCGCGCGCCCATGCTTGTCTTCC
Source organism: Nostocoides vanveenii (assembly GCF_039531165.1). Classification (NCBI taxonomy): domain Bacteria; kingdom Bacillati; phylum Actinomycetota; class Actinomycetes; order Micrococcales; family Intrasporangiaceae; genus Nostocoides; species Nostocoides vanveenii. The sequence goes on from NZ_BAAAPN010000024.1 coordinate 36,527, forward strand.
ACGATAGCGAGGCAAAAATCGTTGTCACGCAGTATCTTCCAGGATCACTCGCGCTCCGTTCCACATGGGCGGATGACCCGGATGTCCACCGTCAGGCCGGGACGTTGCTGGCGCTGTTGCACGGCCAGCTCCGGGTCCGGGACGATGGCTGGGAAGCGCGCGCGAATACCCGCTCGCTCGCGTGGCTGGACGGCCGGCATCGGATCGCCGCGGACGTGGTCGGGCGGCTGCGTGGTGAGGTGATGAGTTGGCCGACCCCGCCGGCTTACCTGGTCCCAACGCATGGAGACTGGCAGCCGCGGAACTGGATCATCCATGACGATGTGGTGTCGATCATCGACTTCGGACGTGCGGATCTGCGCCCGGCAGCAACGGATTTCGGCCGGCTCGCCGTGCAAGACTTCCGTCGAGATCCGCGACTGGAGCAGGCGTTCATGGAGGGCTATGGCACCGATCCACGTGAGCCGGCAGCGTGGCGCCGGATGCGGATCCGCGATGCCATCGGCACCGCAGCGTGGGCCTGCCAGGTGGGCGACGAGGAGTTCGAGGCCCAGGGCCACGGGATGATCGCCGACGCGCTGGCCGGCTGATCGCAGCTATTGCTCCGGATGCCACCAGGATCCTGAGGTCGCGCATCGTCGGCTACCTGTGGATGACGCCGCGCCGCCGAGGCGCATCTTGTCGAGACTGTTGCCATGGATTCCGTCGACGAAGTGAGGGACTATGACTGTCATGACGACGCTGCCGTGGAGTCGGCCGCTGACCAAGGCTGACCTCGCCACCATGCCCGACGACGGACATCGGTATGAACTGCTGGACGGAGCGCTGCTCGTGACACCCGCGCCAGTTCCCATGCATCAGCGTTGTGTTGCTCGCCTGATGAGAGTGCTCGACCCGCTTGTAGGCGGAGAGTTCGAGCTCTTCCCTGCCCCGCTCGATGTCGTCCTGGCCGATGACACCGTGCTTCAGCCCGACCTCTTGGTTGCCCGCGTGGCCGAGTTGACTGCACGCAATTTGCCGGCAGCGCCCATGCTGGCCACTGAGATCCTGTCCCCGAGCACCCGCCGAATCGACCTGCTGCTCAAGCGTTCTCGCTATGAAGCTGCCGGATGCCCGGCCTACTGGGTCGTTGATCCCGATGAGCCGAGCATCATCGCCTGGGAATTGCGCGACGGCACGTATGCCGAGGCCGGTCGCGCGAGCGGGTCGGACGTGCTCGCGCTCACCGCGCCCTTCGCGATTCGGGTCGTTCCGTCCGATCTTGTGAACTGACCCACGGTCCTGCGGTTCAGGCCGCAAGCCCATTCGCGAACACCCGGAGCCGCTCGATGTCGGTCGGGCGCAGACCGATGTGCGGTTCGATGCGCAGAGCCAGATGCTCACCCATTCCGGGAGCGTATGCGAGACGGTCGCGCGTTGCCCGGTTGATCTCGTCATCGAACCAGGCAAACGGACGGTCTCCGACCCAGTCGGCGATTTGGTCGGTCTTCCAACACCAGCGACCGACGTGGTGGGCCGGCATGCGAAGCGGCACAACCGGGAGGTCGTCGGGGAGCCCGAGCAAGGGCGAGATGAGCCGGTTGGCATCGTGCTGCCACGTGGTCGCCCAGGCGAGATCGAAGGCGTTCGCGAGGTCGTCGAGGTCGCGGCCGTGTGCGGGGTTCAGGACCACACGGTAGGTCATGCCACCCGCCGGCGTCAGTTGGTACACGGCATATCCATGCCTGGGGGAATGACGAAACCACCTGGCCTGGAAAGGGTTCAGAGGCCCGTCGACGTCCATGAGCAGAAGTGGTCGCATATCTCCACCTAGTTGTGACAGCAAAGTGGTGTTCAGATCTTCTGAACACGACACGTTTCTGAACACCTCTGAACGCCGGCACCGGGCCGGAAGCGTGCCGACGACATTCTCAGTGCAAATGTCCAGCCACGCGCTCGGCGGCAACGACGACAGAGCCGTCGGCGACGGCCTGGCAGGCGCCGGCGATATCGACCGCAAGGAAGCGGTCCGGGCCGGGGGCGGTGTCAGCCAGGTCGTTCAGGGCAACGATGACCGCGCCGCTGACCGGTGAGGACTCCAGCGGTGCGCGCAACTGGATTCCCCTTGCGGCGGTGAGCAACTCAATGGCGAGCACCTGCTGCAGCGCGGCCACCGAGCGGCGCAGCTTGCGCGCAGCACCCCACCCCATCGAGACGTGGTCCTCCTGCATCGCGCTGCTCGGGATCGAGTCGACGCTCGCGGGGGCGGCGAGCCGCTTCATCTCGGAAACCAGCCCAGCCGCGGTGTACTGCGCGATCATCAGGCCCGAGTCGACGCCGGGGTCGTCGGCAAGGAACGGCGGCAGCCCGTGGCTGCGCGCCTTGTCGAGGAAGCGGTCGGTGCGCCGCTCGCTGATGCTCGCCAGGTCGGCCGCGGCGATCGCCAGGAAGTCGAGGACATACGCGACCGGTGCGCCGTGGAAGTTGCCATTGGACTCCACCCGGCCGTCCCGCGTGACGACGGGGTTGTCGATCGCGCTCGCCAACTCCCAGCCGGCCACCCGAGCAGCGTGGTCGATGGTGTCGCGCACGGCTCCCGCGACTTGCGGCGCGCACCGCAACGAATAGGCGTCCTGAACGCGCGTGCAGGCCTCCGGGTCGCGGTGGGAGTCGCGGATCGGGCTGTCCGCCAGCACCTTTCGCATGTTCTCCGCGCTCTTTGCCTGGCCCGGTTGGGGTCGGAGTGCCTGCAGATCTGCAGCGAAGACGTCGTCCGTGCCGAGCAGTCCCTCGACGCTCATCGCGGCGGCGATGTCCGCGGTGGTGACGAGGGCGCGGAGGTCGGCGATCGCCATACACAGCATCCCGAGCATGCCATCGGTGCCGTTGATGAGAGCCAGGCCCTCCTTCTCCGCGAGTTCCGCCGGCTCGATGCCGGCCGACGCCAACGCCGCTGCGGCAGTGGTGAGTTCGCCGGATGCGTCTCGAACCGGGCCCTCCCCCATCAGCGCCAGCGCGCAGTGCGCCAGGGGCGCGAGATCCCCCGAGCAGCCGAGCGAGCCGTACTCGTGCACCACCGGCGTGATGCCCGCGTTGAGAATCCCGACGTAGGCCCGCAGGGTCGTCTCGCGCACTCCGGTGCGACCGGACGCGAGCGTCTGGATGCGTAGGAGCATGAGCGCGCGCACGACTTCACGCTCCACCTCCGGGCCCGATCCGGCCGCATGCGAGCGAATCAGGCTGCGCTGCAACTCCTTCCGCTTCTCAACCGGGATGTGGCGAGTGGCCAGTGCGCCGAAGCCCGTCGACACCCCGTAGTGCGCGACGGTGTCATGAGCGAGGTCCTCGATGATCGTGCGGCTCGCGCGCACCCTCTCCCAGGCACCGTCACTGACGATGACGCGCACGGGGTCGCCGAGGTAGTCCGCGTGGTCCGCGCCGGCGCGGCCGCGCGCCACGGTGACCACGTGGTCCAGGGTCAGGGGGGTCTCGCCGATGAGCACGTCAGTCATCCGTCCATGAAAGCGCGCGGCAACGCGGCGAGCGGTCCGTAGGCAACGGCATACCGTCTCGGATGCGAGATTGCGCAGCTGTCGCGTCGTGCGCGAGGCCGCGGGAGGATGGTCGAGTTGACCTTCGCCGAGGCGGGACACATGGCGCAATGTCTGCGCGGATGGGCGGGGAAGCCCAGCACGAGTCGGTGGCCGCGCGCCCCCGGCGTTGCGCATTGTCTAATGTGACCCATGTCACTCTACACGCTATAGATATATCTTTGACATATCGGCGATATGCCTTGCATAGTGGTACCAGAGCGAACGCCTCAGGGGGATCACCACAGGGCTTCGCCGCCATCCACGGGCTCAAGGAGCCGGCGCACGCCGATGCTCCCCCGGTGGGTGGCCCACAACCACACCGACACCCGGACAAGGAGTCCAGCAATGAACAACATCACCAACGACAACCCACACGATGACGAATTCGGCGACGAGGAGTTCGTCGAGGCCGAGGAATGGCTCGAGGACGACCGCGACTTCGGTCGACGCGACTTCCGCGCCGAGGACCGACCGCGCGGGCTTTTCGATCAGAACGGCCCGATCGCCCACCTGCTCAGCGAGGACGGGCCTTTCGGCAAGGGCGGGGTCTTCGGACCCGGCGGCCCCTTCGGCAATGACGGGGCGTTCGGTCCCGGCGGACCGTTCGGACCGGGCGGCCCCTTCGGCAAGGGCGGACCGCGCCGAGAACGCGGCTTCTCTTGGCCGAGCGACGAGGCCAGCGCCTTCACCGAGGAGTTCGAGGTCCGCGGGCCGCACGGCCAGCGCGGACCGCGCGGCCGCGGTGGACAGGGTCGAGGCGAAGACGGCCCCCGCGGGCGTGCCGAGCAGGGCCGGGGCGAGCGCCACGGTCACGGCAAGCGCGGAGACTTCGGTCCCGAGCGGGCTCGCGGGTTCGACGCCCCGGGCGCGAGCTTCGGCCCGCAGGACAGCCAAGGGGTCTGGGCCAACGCCACCGATTCGCGGCGCGGACCGTGGGGCGAGAGCGGCCCGGGCTCCGGCCCACGCGGCCGCGGACCCCGTGGCCCGCACGGTGAACGACGCGGCGAAGGCCGTGGCCCGCGTGGTCGTGGCCGCCGACGTCGCGGCGATGTCCGCTCGGCCGCTCTCTTCCTCATTGCCGAGGAGCCGCGCAATGGCTACCAGATCATCGAGGAGCTCGCAGCACGCACGGGCGGCCACTGGCGCCCCAGCTCGGGTGCGGTCTACCCGGCGCTCGCGCAGCTTGAGGACGAGGGCCTGATCGAGGCCTTCGACAACGAGGGGCGCAAGGCCTACCGCCTCACCGAAGCAGGCATGACGGCGGTCGCCGAAGCCGGCGACCGACCCCGTCCGTGGGAGGAGGCGGCCCAGGATGCCGCGCAGGCTTTCGGCGGCCCGACCGGCGGCTCGATGTGGGCCAGCCTGGCCCAGGTCGGTATGGCCGCGCACGCGGTCACCCAGGCCGGCGACGAAGCGATGGTCAGGCAGGCCACCGGCCTGCTGGAGGAGACCAAGAAGGCGCTCTACCGCCTGCTCGCCGCCGACCAGGCCCCGAGCGACGCCCCCGCCGAGCCCAGCGACTCTCCGGAGGACAGCCCGCAGGACAGCGAGATCTGATCCGCTGATCTGACCTCGTGACGCCAACCGAGAGCCCGGGTGCCCCACGGCACCCGGGCTCTTCGGCGCGCGCGCCGGGCGAGCCGGTGGATGCGTTTCCGCAGTGAGCGTGATCCGCTGTCAGGATCGACGGCGTGACATCGCGGCCGGAAGTGAGGGACCATGAGCCGTATGACGACCCTGCCCAGGAGCCGGCCCCTGACGCGGGCCGACCTGGACGCCATGCCGGACGACGGCCACAGGTATGAACTCATCGACGGGGTGTTGCTCGTGACCCCGGCACCGGTGACACGCCACCAGCGGGCGTCGTTCCAACTCGGTCTGGCCCTGCATCGAAGCCTGCCGCCGGGGCTGGAGATTTTGCACGCACCCCGGGTCGTGGACCCGGACGTGCCGAGCATCATCGCGTGGCACCTCGTGGACGGGCGGTATGCCGAGGCGGGCGGCGCGGAGGGCACCGACGTCCTGGTCCTCGACGTCCCCTATCCCCTCACCATCGGCCCGGCCGACCTGGTGCGCTGAAGCCAGCCTGCCGACAAGCGACGGGCACGGCCGAATGCACGCAAGGCTGGGAGTCGGCTGAGTGCTTGCGACGCCGAACCTTCAGGCTCGTTCTCAAAACTCCCTGGGCCAAACGGAAGTCGCCGGGGGTCGGAGGGTGCGGCGGCCACTGGATGGGACTGGCGGGAGCACGAGGGAGCGCCAGCGACGGAGTGCGGATGGAGGTGGCCGCCACCTCGGCACCCCGCGGACGCGCGCTACGTCAATCGTCTTACGACCTTGAGCGGCAGATGACGCATGGCGGTGCCCATCGGACGCCAGGGCCAGGCGGGGACGCGGGCATACGGCTTGCGGGCTTGGATCGCGGCGGCGATGGCCCTGGTGCCGGTCACCGTGTCGACCATGAACGGCATCGGCTTCTTCACCTTGTCGTTCATCTCCGAGCGGATGTACCCGGGCAGGATCACCGAGACGTCGATATCGAGGCCGGGCTCGCCGAGCAGTTCGCCCCGGATCCCCTCGCCGAGGTGGGCAACGAAGGCCTTCGTCGCGGCATACACGGTGACCTTCTTGGGCATGCCGCGCATGGCCGACATCGAGGAAATCAGCACCAGATGCCCGCGCTTCTGGGCGCGGAAGAGCTCCGTCGCCGCCTCGGTCTGGGCGAGCGCGCCGATGACATTGGTGTATGCCGTGGCCCGGTTCGCGTCGAACCGTCCCGTCCCGACGGGGGCGCCCTTGCCGAGACCCGCGTTGACGACGACCCGGTCGATGGTGCCGAAGTCGGCGGCGAAGGCGCGGAAGACCGCGAACACCGCGGCGTCGTCCGTGACGTCGAGGGCGCGGACCTCGACCCGCCGGCCGGGTTGCGCGGCAAGGATTTCCGTGCGCAGGTCGTCCAGACGGTCGGTCCGCCGGGCGCAGAGGGCCAGGTCTTCGCCAGCCGCGGCGAGCTGACGGGCGAGCTCGGCGCCGATGCCGGAGCTGGCGCCGGTGATCAGGGTGACGCTCACGCCTCGGTCCCGCCCTCGCCCGTGGCATCGGCTTCGGCGTTGGCACCGTCCTCGCCGGTGGCCCGGGCGCCCACCGAACTCGACTCGCCCGCGTCCGAGAACGATGAGTCGCCCTGTGCAGCAATCAATTCCGCGCACTTGGCGTCCAGGAACCGGACGATGCTGACGAACTCACCATACATCGGGTTGGTCGTCTGGCCGTGGAAGAAGCGGTAGTAGATCTGCTGGGCAATCACCGCCAGCCGGAAAGCGCCGAAGACATCATAGAACCGCCACCGCTCCGGATCCATGGTGAAACCCATTGCCGCGCAGTAGTGCTCGACGACTTGAGCGCGCCTCCACATGCCTGGGGCATTCGTCGGCTGGCGCCGCATCGCCAGGAAGGGTGCGGGGTCGTCGGCTTGCGCCCAATACGCCAGGCCGCTCGCCAGATCCATGAGCGGATCGCCAATCGTGGCCATCTCCCAGTCGAGCACCCCGACCACGCGCGTCGGATCCTCCGGGGACAGAACGAGATTGTCGAAGCGGAAGTCATTGTGGATCAGCACCTGGGCTATATCGTCGGGCTTGTGCCCGTCGAGCCACGCCATCGTCGCCTCGAAGTCTCCGACATCGGGCGTGCGCGCCGCCCGATAGCGCGCCGACCAACCCCCGACTTGACGAGCGACATAGCCCTCGCCCTTGCCGAGCCCGGCCAGCCCGACAGCACTCGGGTCGACACGGTGCAACTCCACGAGGGTGTCGATCGCGTTGCGGCACAACCGATCCACGGCATCCGCATCAAGCCTGATGTCGGCTGGGATCTCACGCCGCAGGATCGTCCCAGGGATGCGCTCCATGACATAGAACTCCGAGCCGATCACCGACTCGTCGTCGCAGTAGGCGACCATCGGGGCCACCTTGGGAAAGGCCGGTCGCAGGGCCGCCTGGATGTTGTGCTCACGGCCCATGTCGTGGGCTCCGCGCGCCTTGGTCCCGCCCGGTGGCCGGCGCAGGATCAACTCGCGACCGCCGGGATACTGCAAGAGATAAGTGAGGTTGGATGCGCCACCGGAGAACTGCCGCACCGTCGGCGTCTCGTGCAACCCGCCCGCGTCAGAAGCGTTGGTGCGCAACCAGATCGCCATTGACTCCACGTCGAACGCGTCTTCGTCGCGCACGTCAACGGGCGTGGAGGCGTCACTCATCGCTGCGCCGCCTTCTCGGCGCGGGCGGCAATGCGGTGCGCACCTCGGGACGCGGCCCGGTCATACACCGGGCGGGCCAGCCGCTTGGTCCAGTAGGACGTGCGTCCGAGCCGGTCGGTCAGGATGATGTGCTTGCCGGCCTCGACGCCTTTGACCACGCGCGCGGCGATGTCGTCGGCCGACAGTTTTGCGGTCGTGATCAGCCGAGTCCCCGACTGCTCGAACTCTTCATCCTTGCCCTGGAACGACTGGTGCAGGTTGGTCCGGAAGAATGCCGGGCACACGACCGACACCCGGATCCCGAACGGGAGCAACTCGAAATGCAGGGTCTCCGACAGCGCCACCACACCCGCCTTGGTCGCGTTGTAGCTCGACATCCCCGGTCCGTGGATCAGCCCGGCGAGCGAGGCCGTGTTGACGATGTGCCCGCTCCCCTGCTCCTTCAGCAGCGGCGTGAAGGTCTGGCAGCCGCGCACCACGCCGAGCAGATTGACATCGATGACGCGCTCCCAGTCGGCCATCGACTCGACGTCGATCCGGCCGCCGGTCGCCACACCAGCGTTGTTGTAGAGCAGGTCCAGCCCACCCCACTCCTCGCGCACCCAGGCGAGCGCCGCGTCCCAATCCTGTTGTGCCCGAACGTCAAGCCGCCGGTATACCGCGGCGTCCGGCACCGCGGTCGGCCGCTCGTCAGCGAGATCCACCGCGAGCACCCGCGCGCCCCGCGCGCAGTAGGCCCGGACGAGCGCCAGCCCAAGCCCGGACGCACCCCCCGTAACGAGCACCCGGTGGCCCGAACGCGACTGCGGCACAACGGAGCTCATGCGTTCGGCGCCGAGGAGCCAGCGGCATACGGCTTGAGCAGGTGCCGAGCGACGACGACGAGGTGGACCTCGTCGGGACCGTCGGCAAGGCGCAGCGAGCGCGCCCCGGCATACGCCGCGGCGAGCGGGAAGTCCGGCCCGGTGCCGCCGCCGCCGTGCAGCTGGATCGCGAGATCGATGACGTCGCAGGCCATCTGGGGCACCGCGGCCTTGATCTCCGAGACCTCCGACAGCGCTCCGGCGGTGCCGAAGGTGTCGAGCTTCCACGCGGCGTGCAGGACGTGCAGCCGGGCCTGGTTGATCGCGATCCGCGCCTTGGCCAAGCGCTCGCGGTTGCCGCCGAGGTTGACAAGCGGCTTGCCGAAGGCGACCCGACTCGTGGCCCGCTCGCAGGCGAGCTCGAGTGCCTTCTCGGACAACCCGATCAGGCGCATGCAGTGATGCACCCGGCCAGGGCCGAGCCGGCCCTGGGCGATGGCGAACGCCATCCCGGGGCCGCCGATGATCGACTCGACCGGCAGGCGCACATCGGTCAGCGAGACCTCCCCGTGGCCGAGCGGCTCGTCATACTGACCGAGCGTCGTCAGCAGCCGCTCGACCTTGACCCCGGGGGCGTCCATCGGGACGAGCACCATCGAGTGCTGGTGGTGCCGGTCGGCGCTCTCGTCGGTGAGCGCCATATAGATCCCGACCTTGCAGTCCGGGTGGCCGGCGCCGGAGGACCACCACTTGCGGCCGTTGAGGACGACCTCGTCGCCCTCGATCCGCGCGGTGGCGGCCATATTGGTCGCGTCGGAGGAGGCGACACCCGGCTCGGTCATCAAGAAGGCGCTGCGAATCCGCCCGTCCAGCAACGGATCCAGCCACCGGTCCTTCTGGGCCTGGCTGCCGTACTTGAGGATGACCTCCATATTGCCGGTGTCCGGCGCATTGGAGTTGAAGATCAGCGGCGCGATGAAGCTGCGGCCCATCTGCTCGGCCACCGGCGCGTAGTCGAGGTTCGAGAGCCCGGCGGCGCCGTCGGTGCCGTACTTCGCGGCATACGGGCCTTCGTGGCCGGCGGGGAGGAAGAGATTCCATAGGCCCTGGGCGCGCGCCTTCGCCTTGAGCGTCTCGATTGCCGGATGCGGCGTCCATGGGTCCTCACCCCGCGCGCGCCGAGCGGCAATGTCGGCCACAAACTCCGGCTCGACCGGCTCGATCTCGGTATCGACGAACTCGCGGACCCGATTGGTGAGGTCGGCCGCGCGCGCAGATGGGGTGAAGTCCATGCTCTTGACCATAGTCGCCTATTGAGCAATGCTCAATAGTATGCCGCGTCACGCCGCCGATCCGCCCGCCCCTCGGGCGCGGATGACCCCCGACGAGCGGCGGCGGCAGCTGCTCGGGATTGGCCTGCGCAAGTTCGTCGACCGGCCGGTGCAGGAACTCTCGCTCGACGAGGTCGCGGCCGAGGCGGGGGTCTCGCGCGGCCTGCTCTTCCACTATTTCCCGACCAAGACGGCGTACCACGAGGCGGTCGTCGCGGCGGCGGGTCGGCGGGTGCTGCGGACCGTGCGGCCCGACGCGGACCTGGCCGGCGAGGTAGCGGCGCGGCAGATCGTGGAGCGCTTCATCGCCCAGATCGCGCGGCGGCGCGAGTTCTATCTGGCGCTGGTTTTTGGCTGGCTGGGGCCTAGTGACGGCGCCGGGTCCGAGCCTGGGGTCACGGCGAAGTCGTTGCGAGAGAGCATTGCTCGGCTCGTTGCCGAGCAGTTGACCGTGCCGGACGAGCAGTTAGGAGTCGTGCACGCCTGGGTGGCGTATGCCGAGGATCGCGCCCTGCAGTTCGCCGCTCCTCCCGCGGACTGGGAAGCACCGGCGAGCACGAGCAGACCGACGGCCACCGGCAGACCAGGAGGCACCGGCATACGGGAGGGCGCCGGCATACGCGAAGACGCAGCCATCCGCGCGGTCACCGCTGAGGCCGAGCACTGCGTGCGCGCTCTCCTTGCGATCCTTGCGGCCGCACCACCGAAGGCCGACTCAGCACAGGTTGGGTGACGTCGGGCACGGTAGACCCTGATGGACGTCACCTAAACCCTGCTAGGCCGTGTTACGAAAGTGACTAGATGATTGATTCCAAGGTGACTGGTGTGGCGTATGGGACTCGGGGGGTGAGGGTGCCCAGACTCGGTGTTGCGAACCAACTCGAGCTCTGGAGGCTCTCGTGGACACCGATCTGGACACCCTCGCCACCGCACTGTATGTGACCCTTGACGATCTGCTGAAGAGGCACCCCGAACTGGCGCCATGGCGACCCGCGGTCGGGATGAAACCGCAGGTCAGCGACGCCGAGTTGGTGACGATGGCGGTGCTGTCAGCGGTCCTGGGATTCGATGACGAAGCCCGCTGGGTGCGGCACGTGCGCGCCAACCTGCGCCACCTCTTCCCCTACGTGCCGCACCAACCCGGGTACAACAAGCGGGTCCGCCGGCTCGGCCCGACGATGCTGGCGGTGATCGAGCACCTGGCCGCCGACACCAGCGTGGCCACCGACGACGTACTCGTGGTCGACTCCACCCCGATCGAGTGCGCCCGCTCCCGGGATACCGTCAAACGCTCAGACCTGGCCGGATGGGCCGAATACGGCTACAGCGCCAGCCACTCGCGCTACTTCTGGGGGCTCCGGCTGCACCTGGTGACCACCCTGCACGGGCTGCCCGTCGCGTTCGCGTTGACCGGAGCCAAGGCCGACGAACGAACCGTTCTGACCGACCTGATCGCCACCACCCCAGCTCTGGCCGGCGGCGGCCGGACCCTCATCGCGGACAAGAACTACTACGATCGCGAGTTCGAATCCACCCTGGCCGCAACCGGATTCACGTTGTTGCGCAAAGCCCGGACCGGGGAGAACCCCCGACCAGGCGCCCAGTTCTTCAAACCCCTACGGCAAACCATCGAATCGGTGTTCGACACCCTCAAGGGCCAGCTCAGCCTCGAACGCCACGGCGGACGAACCCAAGCCGGCGTCATCGTCCGCGTCCTCCAACGACTCCTGGCCCTGACCACCGCCATCTGGCACAACGACCACACCAGCCAACCCGTCCTACGATCCCTAACCGCCTACGACCACTGACACCCCTTGGAATCAGTCGTCTAGCGGGATTGTCGGTGTGTCGCGAGGACGCGGTGAGGCCTCCGGGGTAACTCAGGTGGTGTCTACGCCATCGCGTTACTCAGGAGGCCTCGGTGCCCACGATA
>NZ_BAAAPN010000025.1:0-50952 GCF_039531165.1 Nostocoides vanveenii
CCCGAGGGCCGACTGCCGCCAGCTTCACCCAGCCGCTGCGACGGCCAAGCGATGTCGGTCTCTCACCTCCATCCGAAACAACAGCGCCTCGTGGCGCACCACGTGCTCGTCCACCCCGACAACAGCGACCCCGTCGAACCGGGCCGGGTCAGCGATCAGGACCCGCTTCCCCTCGGCCAGGACCGCGTCGTTGGCGGTGTTCCACGCGACCCCGAGCGCCTCGGCGACCCGAGCGACGGTCAGGTGCTGGACGACCAGGCCGGTCAAGGCCCACGCCAACCCGGCCCGGGAGACCTTCGCGCGAGCGTCGGCGGCCTTGCTCGTGTCCTGGCGCCACACGTGACCGCAGCCGCGGCACCGGTAGCGGCGGACCGTCACCGACACGTGGTGGGTCGCCACCCGAACGGTTCGTGCGCCAACTCCCGGACCACGCTGTCCCGGGCCGTGCCCTCGCAACCGCAGCGTCGACACCATCGGTCATCCTCGACAACACGGCACGCCAGCACCGCCCGATCGGGTTCGACCCGTTGACCGGTCACCACCAGCCCGAGCCCATCGAGGCGGGCGAACGTCGTCAGGTCAGGGCAAGCGAAGGTAGCGTCAACCACGTCGAGGTCCTCCGGATAGGCAGTGTCAGAACTTCCATCCTCAGGGGGCCTCGACCCCTACCCAGCGACCGACGCGCCGCCCAGCCCTACACCCTTATCTGTGATGAGCCTCGAAACGCTGATCTGATCTGAGGCGGGATCGGCCGTCGGAGCGCTCGTAACCGCGCGTGTTCTGGCCTCTGCGGAGGTCGAATCTTGTTCGCGTTGAGGGTTTTTCGTGTATCCGGGCAGGGTGAAGCGGTGGCCGTCACCCGATCAGGGCGACAGCCCGGCCGCGCATCAGCCAGTTCGCGTTGGTGAACAGGATCAGCAGCTGATGGCGGTTCTTCGCCCGCTCGCGGTGCCGGGGTTTGGTGAACCCAAAGTGGCTCTCCGACTCTCCGCGTGATGTGGTCCTGATGTGAGGGCTCGTGGCCCTGTAGCAGGCTGGGTGGTGTCTATGCATCCAGTCAGTCAGGACCACGAGCGTGTTCAAGCCTACGGTCGACGCTGCCAGTGACGCGGCGTCTGTGTTGTTCAACCTGCCCGAGTACCGCGTGCTGGCAGTTACCCGCGACGAGCGTGGTGGGCGGGAGGTGTTCATCGAGACCCTGGTCAGCGAGGCGGGCTGCCCGTCGTGTGGGGTGGTCACAGCCCGGGTGGATCAGCGCACCATGCAGCGGGTTCGGGATGTGCCTTTCGACGGGCAGGTGACGGTGTGGTGGGTGAAGAAGCGGTGGCGTTGCGGCGAATCGCTCTGCGGGAAGGCGACGTTCACCGAGCACACCGACCAGGTCCCGCCCTACGCGCGGCTGACGACCCGGCTCAAGGAACGGATCGTCACGGCGCTGTCTGGGCAGGTCCGCTGCGTGGATGCGGTCGCCGCCGAGCTCGGGGTGTCGTGGCCGACCGCGATGCGGCAGCTGACCCGCGCCGCCGCTGCCAACGCCGAGCGAGCGGCGGCACGACCCGCGCTGGTGTATTCCCTGGGCATTGATGAGCACCGGTTCCGCGCCGTCCGAGGTACAGGGACGAGCACGACACGTGGCGGCGAGTCGAGCCGTGGATGACGACGTTCACCAACTTGGCCACCGGGCAGGTGATCGGCGTCGTCGACGGCCGTGACTCTGCCGCGGTCAAGACCTGGCTCAAGACCCGGCCCCGCTGGTGGCGGCACCGGGTACGGGTCGTGGCGATCGACCCCAGCGCGGCGTTCCGGTCCGCGGTCCGGTCCTGGCTGCCCAAGGCCAGCGTCTCGGTCGACCACTTCCACCTCATCCAGCTCGCCAACGCCATGGTCACCAACGTGCGCCGCCGCGTGTCGTGGGACCGGCACGACCGCCGCGGCCGAGGCAGCGACCTGACCTGGGCCAACCGGCTCCTGCTCATGCGCGGCTACGACTCCCTATCCGCCCGCGGCCGCACCAAGCTCAAAACCGTTCTCGCCCAGGACGACCCAACCCCGTGAGATCGGCGCCGCATGGGGCGTCAAGGAACAACTCCGCCGCGTCCTGGCCTGCACCACCGTCGCTGACGCCCAACGTGAACGAGCCACCTTCAACCGCTACGTCACCCTCGCCGCGATGCCCGAGACGAGCCGGCTGAAGAAGACCATCGACACCTGGTGGCCAGCGATTGCCACGTTCATCCGGACCCGAGCCACCAACGCCAAGACCGAAGCCGCCAACGTCACCGTGAAGAACATCAAGAGGACCGGCCGCGGCTACCGCTCCCGCGAGAACTACCGATGCCGCATCATGCGCTACAACGCCGCCCGGACGGCAGCGTGACCACCCAGCCACATCACGCGGAAAATCGAAGACCCCCCAAAGTCCCGTTTGATGATCAAGGACGGGTGCCGCAAGGTGGCAACGGCATCAAACGCGATGCCTTACCAATTGCGCAAAGAATGTCTATGGGTTAAACAACCCATAGATGTCTATCCTCATGGGTTGGTCGACCCACATCCTTTAGATGAATGGGTTCGTCAACCCTATGGGTTGTTCAATCCATCGACGAATTCGCCAAATGGTCATTTCCTTGTTTTGCCGGAACTTCCCGGGAATCGACAAGGAATGGAGGTGGCGAAGATGCACACTTACGGGTGGATCATCACGCTCTTCGGCTGAGAAGGCGACGCAGCCGTGCGACGCCGAAGTGGCCAGCGGGCCGACTGGATCTCCCAGTCGGCCCGCTTCGTACTGTGCGCGGTTAGGGGGCGTCGTCAGCCCACGCCCATTGGATGCCACTGGTCAGCCCAGGCAGGGGATTGGTGAAACGTACGTCCACGGGGACATCGGCTGCCAGGTCGATCTCCTCGGCCAAGGGAGTCATGGGCTCGACGCCAAAGAAGTTGGGCAGGGCGTTGCGAAGAATCCACGCCCGCTTGGCGACCATCGGGCTGCCGAAATGAACGGTGCATCGGAATTCCCTCGTGGGACGGATCGGCGTGAAAACGGACATCGGGGCCATCCAGTCGCGCGCGGGGAGCGTGCACTCGAGCCCGAACGTCACGATCTCACCCACGCGCATTGGTGCGGGCAGCGATAGTTGGGTCATCCATAGCGACGGGCCACTGCGTCGGACTTCGATGAGCCGGGCGCCACCGGAGATTGCCACAGAGATATCTCCGAGGGACTCGGCGGGGTGCGGTGGCAAACTGATCGGCTCGGTAAGTTGGGTGGCGCCACCGACCGTCGGAAACAGTGACTTCTGTATCCGAAAGACTGGCTGACGGGCTCGTAAGTCGGCCTCAACCCACATCGACTCGATATACCAATCGTCGCGTCGGGGGTGGCCGGATGCCTCGACCTCGGCGTGGCCGTGGTTGCGCATGAGGTAGATCGCCACACCGACATTTGCCTTTTCCAGCCAGCGACGGAGGGTGCGTGTGTCGCGGTCGAGTTCGCTGGCTGCCCGGTCGAGACGGGCGGCCATGGTCGGCTCCGCGCTCTTGAGTCCAGACGCGAACTCGAAGACCGTGGCCTGACGCGGCGGGAGCGTGCGAATACCTGCCACCAGCCCGGAGATGAGGTAATCGCGGGCCTGCACGGGTGATAGAGGGTCTTCGAGCTGCAGTGCCGCCATCAGGGCCGGGCCGATGAGTCGGTGGATATCTCCCGTGCGCACGCCCTGGCCCCGGTGCAGGGCGGCCAATTCGTCTGTCAGTTCCTCTAGCGGCTCCATATGGACAACCTCCCGCGTCAACTCCTGGGCGACAAGCGAAGTCTCACCATCGGCCGTGAGTTTAGTTACACCTTGCTGCGAACTACCGGTGTGCCCGCGAGCGCGAGGCGCAACTGCATCCGTGACGGGTCTTTCCCCCGGACGTTCGGTGGGCAAGAGTCGAATCATTGTCACATTGCTTCGTCGACGCGATCCTTCAGGGCGGAGGCGGTCTCTTCGTGTTCGGCGCGCATCCGGCGCAGGAAGCTGCGGGTGCGCTCGTGCTGCGGGTCGTTGATGACCCGCTTCGGTGGGCCCTGTTCGACGACCACGCCACCGTCCATGAAAACGACGCGGTCGGCCACATCGCGCGCGAAGCCCATCTCGTGGGTGACGACGATCATGGTCATGCCTTCATTGGCCAACTCCCGCATGACAGTGAGCACCTCGCCGACCAGTTCCGGGTCGAGCGCGGACGTCGGCTCGTCGAAGAGCATCAGCTTCGGGCGCATCGCCAGGGCCCGCGCGATCGCCACCCGCTGCTGCTGCCCGCCGGAAAGTTGGGCTGGGTAGGCGGCTGGCTTGTCGGCGAGCCCGACCCGCTTCAGGAGCGTATGGGCGCGTTCGGTCACCTCCGCCTTGCTCTCGCCCTTGACCTGGCACGGGGCTTCGACGATGTTCTCGAGCACCGTCATGTGCGGGAAGAGGTTGAAACGCTGGAAGACCATGCCGATGTCGCGGCGCTGGCGGGCGATCTCTTTGTCGTGCAGCCGATGCAACCGGCCACCCTTGTCGGCGTAGCCCATCAGGTCGCCGTCGACCCAGATTCGGCCGCCGTCGATCGTCTCCAATTGGTTGATGCAGCGCAGGAAAGTCGTCTTGCCCGACCCCGACGGCCCGAGGAAGCAGACGACCTCGCCCTTGTGGACATCCATGTCGATGCCCTTGAGCACCTGATTGCTACCGAAGGACTTGGTGACATTCACCGCATGAACGA
The DNA here is from genome assembly GCF_039531165.1 of Nostocoides vanveenii. Classification (NCBI taxonomy): domain Bacteria; kingdom Bacillati; phylum Actinomycetota; class Actinomycetes; order Micrococcales; family Intrasporangiaceae; genus Nostocoides; species Nostocoides vanveenii. The sequence continues at coordinate 4,750 of NZ_BAAAPN010000025.1, forward strand.
GCGGCGTTCCGCCCTGAGGTCGATCCGTCATACCGAGCCCGCTCCCGCATTGCCGACGCCGACCATTTTCGCTTTCAGCGCTTGGTTTTTCGGCTTCTTCGCGGTGCCGAAGCCGCGGCCGAAGTGACGTTCGAGCCAGGCCTGGCCGACCATCAGGACACTGCAGACGATGAGGTACCACAGCACGGCCGCCATAAAGCCAGGCACGATCTGGAAGCTGCGCTGACCAAACCCGTAGGCCTGGAAGTAGAGCTCGGTGATGATCGAGGCCGCAATGAAGAGCGAGGTGTCCTTGACCATGGCGATGGTCTCGTTGCCGGTCGGGGGCACGATGACCCGCATCGACTGGGGCAGGACGATCCGCCGCATCGTCTGGCCTGGCGACATGCCCAGCGCTTGCGCTGCCTCCGACTGGCCCTTGTCGACCGACAAGATGCCCGCCCGCGCGATCTCGGCCATATACGCCGCTTCGGAGAGGCCGAGACCGAGGATGCCCACCCAGATCGTGCTCGAAATGCTGTTCCAGCTGAAGGACCAGAAGGTGCCGTCCCAGCCAAGGCCGAGGGCTCTGCTGATCTGCTGGCCGAACGGGATGCCGACATCGAAGTTGCGGTAGAGCAGCGCGATCGCGCCGCCCATAAAGGCGAGCAGCACGTAGCGCGGCATCGCTCGGAAGAACCACGTATAGACGAACGAGACGCCGCGCAGGACCGGGTTGTCGGACAACCGCATGACAGCGAGGATGACGCCCAGAACGATGCCAAGCGCCATCGAGCCGATGGTGCCGAAAATGGTCCCCTTCCACAGGCCCTCAATGACGGGCTTCTGCTGCATGATCTGGAAGGCCAGCGACCAGTTCCACTTGGGGTTGGTGACGACCGAACTGATCATCATGGCCACGACGATCGCGATCCCGACGACAGCGATCCAACGTCCGGGATGCCGGACCGGCCGGGCGTGGATCGCGCCCGGTCGGTCCGTGGTCAGGTCCGTCACCGATCAGCCCACAGAGGGGTTGACCGCGAAGTCGTTGATGGCCCCGCCTTCGGTCTTCCACTTGGTAAGGATGGCTTTGTAGGTGCCGTCGGCATCGAGGGCCTTGAGGGCGCCGACGATCGCCTCACCGAAGGCCGTCTGGTCCTTGGGCAGGACATACCCGTACGGCGCCGAATCGTATTGCTGGCCAAGGAGTTCCAACTCGCCATTGGTCGTCTCGACCGCGGCGATCGCCGGCGGCAGGTCCACCATCATCGCGTCGGCCTTCCCGTTCTGGACCATCGCCGTGACCTTGCCCTGGTCGGCGTCGATGAGCAACTGGATCGGGGGCTTGCCGGCGTCGGTGCAGGCCTTGTTGCGCTTGGGGTAGTCCACATCGGACTGGACGGTGGCCTTCTGAGCGGCCACCTTCTTGCCGCAGGCGTTGTCCGGGTCGACCTTCTCCGGATTGCCCTTGGCGACAACCCACTGGGTGCCGGCTTTGAAGTAGGACACCATCGTCGCGACCTTCATCCGGTCGGCGTTGATGGTGAACGAGGAGACGCCTACGTCATACTTACCGCTGCCGACGCCGAGGATGATCTGGTCGAAACCGGTCGGCGCCCATTCCGTCTTGAGGCCGAGCTTGGCGGCGACGGCGTCGAAGAGTTCCACGTCCATACCGATCACGGTCTTGCCGTCGTTGTCGAGGTACTCATTGGGCTGATAGGTCGCGTCCGTGCCGATGACGATCTTGCCCGCCGTCTTGATCTTGTCCGGCACCTTGGCGGCGAGCGCCGGGTCGACGGCCTCGCTCGTCGGGGATGCCGCGGAGGTGGTGGCGCCCCCGCCTGCACTCGCCGACGTCGACGAGTTCGACAGCGAGTCGGAGCCGCAGGCGCCGAGCGCCAGCGTGAGCGAGAAGGCGCCCGCGAGGGCGAGAGCAGAACGACGGCGAAGCACGAGAATCCTCCAGGGGCAAAGCAACCATGACGAGCGTCCGTATGACGTGTCCGTCGGAGCGTAGCCCGCGCACGTTGCGCTGCCCAGCACCATCCGGTTACAAAACCGTTTCCCGAGGTCCAGCGCGGCAACAGCTTTATCGGTCAGGATGGCCGTATGCAGAACATGCTCATCAAGGTCGGTGTCAACGCCGTCGCACTCTGGGTCGCCGCGCTTGTGGTCAACGGGGTCCGGCTGGGGGAGGACGCGGACAAGCTCTCCACCCGGCTGCTGACCATCGTGCTCGTCGCGATCATCTTCGGCGTGGTCAACGCGGTGGTGAAGCCGATCGCCACGTTCTTCTCCTTTCCCGCGATTATCTTGACGCTGGGCCTGTTCACCTTCATCGTCAACGCCTTCATGTTGCAGATCACCGAGTGGATCTGCTCGGCCCTGAATCTCGACTTCACCATCGACCACTTCTTCTGGAATGCCGTCATGGCCGCCCTGGTGATCACCCTGGTCTCGATGGTGCTCAACTTCGTCCTGCCCGACGACGACAAGAAGTGAGCCGTATGCCGTCCGGTCCCGCCACCCCCGCGCCTCGCCCGGTCCTGGCGAGCCTGCCGGCCTATCGCCCGGGACGCCCACCGGCCCCGGTGGCGGGACTGACGGCCTACAAGATCTCCTCGAACGAGAATCCTTATCCGCCGCTGCGGAGCGTGCTCGCCGTCGTGCGCGAGGCTGCGGCAGGGATCAATCGCTATCCCGACATGGGCAACACTGCCCTGCGGGAGGCGCTCGCCGAGCGGCTCGGCGTCGGAGTCGGTCAAATCGCCTGCGGCACCGGGTCGGTCGGCGTCCTCGGACAAATCATGACCGCCATGTGCGAGCCGGGCGATGAGGTGGTCTTCGCCTGGCGCTCCTTCGAGGCCTACCCGATCGTCACCGCGCTGGCGGGCGCCCGTCCGGTGCCCGTGCCCCTCACCTCCGGGCACGAGCACGACCTGCCAGCGATGCTCGGCGCCATCACCTCGCGCACCAAGGTCGTCCTCGTCTGCACGCCGAACAACCCCACCGGCACGTTCGTCCCCGACGCGGACTTGCGGCTCTTTCTGGACGCCGTTCCTCCCCATGTGCTCGTGGTCATCGACGAGGCGTATCTGGAGTTCGTCACCCACCCTGGTGCGCCCGACAGTCTGTCGATTGCTCGCGATTTCCCCAATGTCGTTGTCCTGCGGACGTTCTCGAAGGCCTACGGCCTCGCCGGCCTCCGCGTCGGGTATGCCGTGGCGCCCGAGCCACTGGCCGAGGCACTGCGGGCGACGGCGACGCCCTTCGGGGTCAATCTGCTTGCTCAGGCCGCCGCGCTCGCCTCGCTGGAGGCGATCGATGAGTTGACCGTCCGGGTCAAGGACCTCGTGGCCGAGCGGGAGCGCGTCGAGGCCGCCCTGGCGGTCCAGGGGTGGCGGCTGCCGGCGAGCCAGGCGAACTTTGTGTGGTTCCCGCTCGGCGAGGACACAGCGGCGTTCGCGGAGGTGTGCGAACGACGTGCGTTGACCGTGCGGCCATATGGCACGGACGGGGTGCGCGCGACGATCGGCGAGCCCGAGGCCTCCGACCGGCTGCTCGAGATCGCCGCCCGCTGGCGCGCCGCGCGCGCCTGAGGTTGCCGTATGCCGCGCGTGGTCTTCCTGACGCACCCCCAGGTGGTGGTCGACCCGGCCGTCCCGGTGCCGGGCTGGGGGCTGTCGGAGGTGGGCCGGGCGCGCGCTGCGGCCCTCGCGGGGGGTGCGTGGTTGCGCGATGTGACCTCGGTGTGGTCGTCGGACGAGCGCAAGGCGATCGAGTGTGCGGACCTGCTGGCGGGCGCGTTGCCGCGGCAACGGCATACGGGATTGGGTGAGAACGACCGCAGCGCAACGGGATTCGTCCCGCCCGCAGAGTTCGAGGCGCTGGCGGATGCCTTCTTCGCCGAGCCGTCACGCAGCGTGCGCGGCTGGGCGACGGCCGCGGACGAGCAGGAGCGCATCGTCGCGGCGGTCGAGGACGTGCTCGCCGACCCGGCCTCCGGAGACGGCGACGTCGTGATCGTCAGCCACGGGGCCGTGGGCACGCTGCTGTGGTGCGCCCTCTCGGGCGTGCCCATCGCGCGCGCCTACGACCAGCCCGGCCAGGGCCACTTCTACACCTTCGACCGCGACACCCGGCGCGTCCTGAGCGGCTGGCGCCCGCTGGATGAGGTGGCGGGTCAAGGTGATGAGTCCGGACGCTAAGGCCCCATTGGGCTCGGAAGGCGAGCTACCCTTGCCATTCCCCTTCTGACGACCAGGCTCGTGTCAATGCTCCAGCGTGCCTGGCCGTTCGAATTCCCGTACAAGCTGTCGCCAGGAGTTTCGCCGTGCCCACCAGACCTGCCACGCAGAAGAGGTCCGCGGTTCTGCTCGCCGCAGGGGCTGCTGCCGCCGTGATCGCCGTGCTTGTGCCCGTGCTGAACCATGGCGAATCACCGGCGACGGCTCAGGAACCGACGACCCAGGGATCGCCGACGCTGGGCGCCACGACCACGAGGCCGCCCATTCGCGACTCCGTTGTCTCGCTGGAGGCGGAGGCCCCGCGGGGCGAGCTAAGTGCGCTGGCCGACTGGGCGTCGAACTTCGAGTCGACCGTCGACTTCACCGAAGGCCAGGACTGGCGATCGGGGCCGGCGCGGGAGGTTGCGGCCTTGTCCAAGGAGCATCCGTGCCGGACTCCGCCAGCGCAAAGCTCATCCGGCGCGCTGCCTCCCAGCTCTCCCGAGGCGAAAGTGCTCTGAAGCACTCGCATTTCAAGACAGCCAAGAATGCTTATCACATTGCGGACCAGGCGATTTCGGGCGTGCCGAAGGCGCTTCAAGCCGATCGTGTCGCGCTTGAGAAGTCGTCGGGTAACCGCATGGATGTGCGCGGTGATGTGGGCAGCGGGACTGCTGTGGTCGTCCGTTGGAAGGACGGCGACTCGCTAATCACCTCGGTGGGTGAGGTGCGACTCATCGGCATCAATGCTGCCGAGCTCTCGACAAACTGCCCGGTGAGCCAAGAAGCCGCTGATTTCTCGAACCAGGCGGCGCCACCCGGAAGCACGATCGCCCTGGTCGATCCGGCGTCGGTCACCGATCGCGACCGCTATGGCCGCCTCCTGCGCTATGTGACGCTTCCTGATGGGAATGATCTCGGCCTGGCCCTGATCAAGGCCGGGCTGGCACGGGCTGAGTACGACGCCACGACCGGCTTCGAATGGCACCCCGCCCAGGCCGACTACCGTGGCCAGCCCCAGCCCGAGTTCCCCGAGGGATGCGCCACCGAGCCGCCCCCGGTGCTCCCGGCCGATCTGGCCGACGGCGGCGCTGCCTGGGCCAGCGCCCTGGCTGCCGCGACGGTTGCCAGCAAATCCACGGACGCCTTCCCTGCGTGGATCGACGCTGCCGTGACAACCGCTCGAGAGGCCGCGATCGCGCGCGCCGAGGCGCGCGCACGGGCACTTGCCGAAGCGCGGGCGAAGGCAGCAGCCCGCGCAAGAGCGGCAGCTGCGGCCCGGGCCCGCGCGGCTGCCGCCGCCGCTGCGAACAGCCGGCCGCCGAGGTCCTCCAGCGGCTCGTCCGGCGGCTCCAGCGGGGGCTATCCCGGCTACACCGGGCCACGGTGCTATGCCCCTGGTGGCCAGACCTGGCGCCCCTGCTGACGTCGTCGGTCCCAGTCAGGCCCAAGGCGGTTGCGCGCGACGGGCGCGGGCGGCGATGTCCGCCACATCGAGCCCGTATGCCGTTCCCTCGCCCACGGCATTCGTGTCCAGCCGGGCGGCGCCGCGAGCGCGTAGCGCTGCGGAGCCCGTGGCATTCCCGCGGGCGGCGTGGGTCAGGCCCACGCAGATCTGGGCCAGGCCTTGCCATAGGTCGCGCTCGCCCTCGGGAGCGGCCTTCCAGCGGGCCTCCAGGACCTCGTGCGCGCTGAACGGGCGGCCCTCGCGCAACCGCGCCCGGGCAGCGGCGATGGTCTCCATGGGGGGCAAGGGCTCCTCGGAGACCGGCTCGACACCGACGGCGCCATAGGCGAGCGGGCGGCCGAGGGCGTCGCGCGGGCGTTGCTGGCGAGCGCGTCCGGAGGCGTCGCGGTCGCGGTCGGGAGCGGGCGGCATGCGGGAGGGCTCGCGATCACGGGGAGGAGCGGGCGGCATACGGGAGGGCTCGCGGGCGCGGGCGGGAGCGGGCGGCATACGGGCACTCCTTCCGCGTGCGGCGGCACTCAGCACAGGGTAGGTGACGTCCAGCAGGCTCGACCCTGTTGTAGGACACCTAACTGCTGCTAGCAGAGGTTAGGTCCGGGGGTCGCGCGCGGTAGGTTAGGGCCGACGCAGCATGCACACGCGGCCACGACGACGTGGTCGTGACGCCCGCCGCACCGAGGCCTGCAGGCAGACCGGTCACCCCCGGCACCCACGCAGCCAACGCCGGCGATTCGACATAAAGCACCCGGCCGGCGGACACCCCCGCACACGGGTGGGGAATGGAGCGAGATGCCGGAGCAGGCGAGGACCCCGCGGATCGAGCCGCGGGACGGCGGGCCGGACATGGTCCAGTTGGTCACCCCGGAGGGCGAGCGCGTCAGTGATGAGCGCTTCGACCCCATCGTGGACGGGTTGACGCAGGAGGACATCCAGGGCTTCTACCGGGACATGGTCCTGGTGCGCCGGATCGACAACGAGGCCACCGCGCTGCAGCGTCAGGGGGAGCTCGGTCTCTGGGCGCCCTGCCTCGGCCAGGAGGCCGCGCAGGTCGGTTCGGGCCGCGCGCTGCGGCCGCAGGACTTCGCGTTTCCGACCTATCGCGAGCACGGCGTCGCCTGGTGCCGCGGGGTCGACCCGCTCAACCTGCTCGGGATGTTCCGCGGCGTGCACAACGGCGGGTGGAACCCGTTCGAGAAGAACTTCAATCTCTACACGATCATCATCGGCGCCCAGACGCTGCACGCGACCGGCTACGCCATGGGCGTCCAGCGCGATCACGCCGTGGGCACCGGCGAGCCGGACCGCGACACGGCCGTCATCGCCTACTTCGGCGACGGGGCGAGCGCCCAGGGCGATGTCGGGGAAGCCTTCGTCTTCGCTGGGGTCAACAACGCGCCGGTCGTCTTCTTCTGCCAGAACAACCAGTGGGCCATCTCCGAGCCCAACGAGCGTCAGATGCGCGTCCCGATCTATCAGCGCGCCAAGGGCTATGGCTTCCCTGGCACCCGCGTCGACGGCAACGACGTCCTCGCGACGTATGCCGTGACCAAGGCCGCGCTCGACGACGCCCGCGACGGGCAGGGGCCGGCCCTGATCGAGGCCTTCACCTATCGGATGGGCGCGCACACGACCTCCGACGACCCGACCAAGTACCGTGTCTCCGCCGAGGTCGAAGTGTGGAAGCTGCGGGATCCGATCGCCCGGCTGCGGACGCTGTTGGCGCGGTCCTACGGCGTCGGTCAGGTCTTCTTCGACGCCTGCGATGCCGAAGCCGACACGGTCGGCGCGGATCTGCGGGAGCGCTGCCTGGCCCTGCCGGACCCGAGCCCCTTGTCGATGTTCGACCATGTCTATGTCGATGATCATCCGGTGATGACGGCCGAGCGCGAGCGCCTCGAGGACTACCTCGGCAGCTTCGAGGGGGCGCACGCGTCATGAGCACCCTGACATTGGCCAAGGCGCTCAACTCCGGCCTGCGCGCCGCGATGGAAGCCGACCCCAAGGTGCTGCTCATGGGGGAGGACATCGGCAAGCTCGGTGGCGTCTTCCGGATCACCGAGGGCCTGCAAAAGGACTTCGGCGAGGACCGGGTCATCGACACCCCGCTCGCCGAAGCGGGCATCGTCGCGACCGCGATCGGGATGGCGCTGCGCGGTTACAAGCCGGTGGTGGAGATCCAGTTCGACGGCTTCGTCTACCCCGCCTTCGACCACATCGTCAGCCAGGTCGCCAAACTGCACGCGCGATCGCTGGGCAATGTCACGCTGCCGATGGTCATCCGCATCCCCGTCGGCGGCGGCATCGGTGCCGTCGAGCATCACAGCGAGTCCAATGAGGCCTACTTCGCGCACACCGCGGGGCTGCGCGTCGTGGCGTGCAGCAACCCCGACGACGCCCACTGGATGATCCAGCAGGCGATCGCCCACCCGGACCCGATCCTCTTCTACGAGCCCAAGCGCCGCTACTGGGACAAGGGCGAGGTCGGCGCGGCCCCATCGCGAGATTTGTTCAGCGCCAATGTGATTCGGCCCGGCACCGATGTGACCGTCTTAGCGTATGGCCCGATGGTGCGCTCCTGCCTGCAGGCGGCCCAGGCCGCCGAGGAGGAGGGCCAGTCGCTGGAGGTCATCGATCTGCGCTCGCTGACACCGCTGGACACCGACGCCATCTTCGCGTCGGTGCGCAAGACCGGCCGGTGCGTGGTCGTGCACGAGGCCGCGACCTTCCTCGGGATGGGCGCGGAGCTCGCGGCCCAGATCCAGCAGGAGTGCTTCTATTCGCTGGAGGCCCCGGTGCTGCGCGTGGGCGGCTACAACGTGCCCTACCCGCCGAGCCGGATCGAGGAAGAATTCCTGCCCGATCTCGACCGGGTCCTCGACGCCGTCGACCGTGTGCTCGCGCACTGACCGCTCAACGAATCCGTCCGGAGGTATGACGTTCCATGCGTGAGTTCAAGCTCCCCGATCCCGGCGAGGGCCTGACCGAGGCCGACCTGGTCACCTGGCGAGTCGCCGTCGGCGACACCGTCAAAGTCAACGACATCGTCGTCGAAGTCGAGACCGCGAAGTCGATCGTCGAGCTTCCCATCCCGTATGCCGGCGTGGTCGCCGCCCTGCTCGTCGACGAGGGCGCAACCGTCGAGGTCGGCACGCCGATCATCGTCATCGACGACGGCTCGGGTGGGTCGTTGCCATCGGGCGGTGGGAGTGCTGCGGCGCAGGGGCCGGGAGCCGCCGCGACCGGCGCGGCGCCCACGGCCACGCCTGGCGCACCGGAGGTCAGGCAGTCGGAAACCGTTGCGGGACAATCGGTCACGCCGCAACCCGCTGGTTCAATGGATCAGGCCGGCTCGGGGGCCGCGGCTGCTCCGGCGAAGCTGGAGCGCACCCCGGTGCTCGTCGGCTATGGCGTCAAGCACACCGAGGCCAAGCGCCGCCCGCGCCGCAAGGCCCAGCTGCTGCAGACCGTCGCGCACTACCCGGACGAGGAGCCGGCGGTCAAGCAGTCCGTCTACGCCGACGCGAGCAGCGGCGTCGGGGAACTCGTCGCCGCGCATTCCACGCACGTGCTGCGTGACCGGCGCCCACTGACCGAGTTGACCGACCACTCGCCCGAGGTCCAGGCGCGGATGCGGGCGCTGGCCAAGCCGCCCGTGCGCAAGCTCGCTAAGGACCTCGGAGTCGACCTCGTCGACATCGCCGGCTCCGGTGACGGCGGCGTCATCACCCGCGAGGACGTGCTCGCTGCCGCCGGAGGCGCAACGGACGGTGCCGGTGCTGCGACCAGCGCTGCCACGGCCGCGGGAGCCGGGACGAGCGGTCCGAGAGCCGAAAACCGTGGTGCGGCAACGGCATACGGCAATCGCGGGGAGGAGCGCATGCCGATCAAGGGGGTGCGTAAGGTCACCGCGGCGGCGATGGTCGGGTCGGCCTTCACGGCGCCGCATGTCACCGAGTGGGTCGACGTGGACGTCACCGCGACCATGGAACTGGTCGAGCGGCTGAAGAAGGACCGCGAGTTCCGCGAGGTCAAGGTCACCCCGCTGCTGGTGCTCGCCAAGGCGATGTGCGTTGCCGTGCGGCGCAATCCGGGCGTCAACGCCACCTGGGACGAGGCCGCCCAAGAGATCGTCGTCAAGCACTACGTCAACCTCGGCATCGCAGCGGCGACCCCACGCGGGCTGCTCGTGCCCAATGTCAAGGATGCCGACCTGATGACCATGCGCGAGCTGGCGGGCGCCATCGGCGAGCTGACCGCGACCGCGCGCGAGGGCAAGACCCAACCGGCCGACATGAGCGGCGGGACGATCACGATCACCAATATCGGGGTCTTCGGGATCGACGCCGGCACGCCGATCATCAACCCCGGCGAGTCCGCGATCCTGGCCTTCGGGACGATCGCCCGCAAGCCGTGGGTGGTCGGGTCGGGCGCCGACGAGCGGATCGAGCCGCGGTGGATGACGACGCTGGCGCTCTCCTTCGACCACCGCCTGGTCGACGGCGAGCTCGGGTCGCGTTTCCTCGCCGACGTCGCCGCGATCCTCGCCGACCCGGCGCGCGGACTGGTCTGGGGGTAGGGCGCGGCTGGGGTCAACGCGCTCAGGGGTTATTCAGTTTCCGATGACAGCGGGCGCGGCCGCTGAAATGCTGTGCTCCGACGCGGATCGGCGGGGCAACCGGACCCACGGACGCGTGCGACGGAGTCGTGATCGGGCGTCCCGGACATCAGGAGGATCGGTGCGTTCCCGTCGCCTGGATCTCGCTCTCGTCTCGACCACATTGACCGCCCTCGCCGCCGCCGCCGGCGTCGGTACCAGTACCGCATCGGCTCAACCCGCCCCCGCCAACGGGGCCTTGCTCTTTGGGCGCGGCGGCAACCTCTACACGGTCCTCCCGACCGGTGCCGTCTTGCGTCAACTGACGACAAGCGGCACGGTCACCAACGCCCAGTGCTCCCCGGACGGGACGAAGATCGCCTCCAGCGATCGCAGTTCGGGCAACGACGACGCGTGGACCATGAAGGCCGATGGCTCGCAGAAGGTGCGGGTCACGACCTCTGCCCTGTCCCAGACCGACCCCTCGTGGTCGCGCGACGGCAGCAAGATCGCGTTCACCGGGGAGCGGAGGGTCAACGGCGTCTCCTATTACGACGTCTACCGCCTCAACTCGAGCGCACCGGATGGCAGCGCGATCCGGTTGACCAGCTCCCGTCTAGCTGGCGACGGCAGCGAGCGTTGGGACTACGTCGCCCCGCGCTGGAGCCCGGTCAACAACACCATCCTGATCACCGAGGGTGTCAACTATTTCGACGGCAACGTCGGCCGGGCGCCCAAGTTGATCGACGGTAGTACGGGTGCCGCGCGCGCCAACTATTGGAGTGTCGACGCGCTCTCGTGCGACTGGAATCCTGGCGGCTCGGCCTTTGTGCTCAACGCGGACAAGTCCGGCGGTCACCAGACGGACTACAACTGCATCCAGAAGGCCGCAGTCTCGGCGCACACCGCCACCGATGTCACCAGCTGCAACCCGGCGGTCGGCAATCAGTGGTCGACGGTCTGGTCGCCCGACGGCCTGCTGATCGCGTACGCCCAAGGAGGGCTTGGCACGCCGCAGACGCCGGGGTCGACCTATTTCATCAAGCCCGACGGCACGCGGAACAGGCTCTTCCTCGCCAACGCCCTCCCGCTCGACTGGAAACGGTCCTGAGCGAGCCCGGTCACCACAGCAGCGCGTATGCCGTGCCACTCGTCGTCAGCGCGACGCCCCCGGTGAACGTGCCGTCGCCCCGCCCGAGATAACGCGTCATCGCGCCGGTGTCCCTGGTGACCGTCACCAGGTCGGTGACGCCGTCGCCGTTGAGGTCACCCGGGCTCGCGATCAGCCGCCGGGAGTCGAAGCCCTTCCACACGTCCCGCACCTTGGCGAAGCCGGTCGCGGACGAGCGCCAGATCGACAACTGGCCGGTCCCGTCGACGATCCCGACATCGCCCAGGCCGTCGCCCGTCACATCGCCGACCTGGAAAGGCTTCTGTGCCGCAGCGAGATTGCGCCCAAGGGTGGCTTTGAGCACGACATTGCCTTTGCTGCCGCAGGCGAAGTGGCTGACGATGCCATCGGGCCCGAGCGCCAGCAGGTCGGGGGAGCTGTTGTTGTCGAAGCGGCCGACGGCAGCCACCAGCCGGTATTGCCCCCAGCCGCTCGCCACGACCACCCCAGAGGCGTATGCCGCCGCCCCCAGCCCCCGGAAAAGCGCCAGGTCGCCGTCGGTCTTGGTCACTCCGAAGAGATCATTGTGGCCATCCCCGTCGACGTCGCCGGGCGAGCCGAACCACGAGTACCCCGACCAGTCGCCACCACGTGGGCTGGGCGCGGCGAAGCCACCCGTCCCATCGCCGGAGTGGACGGCCATCGCGCCCTGCCAGGTGACGCTGAGCAGGTCGACGGTGCCATTGCCCGTGGCGTCCCCGAGGGTCGTGCCGACGAGTTGCGCACGACGGGCCCAGACGATCCGCGAGACGCCCTCGATCGTTGCCTGCTGATAGGCCTGGCTGCTGCCGGTCGCCCGGGTCTCGACGGCGATCTGGTAGGGCACCGGGGTCGCAAAGCTCCAGCCGATGGAGTTGACGTGCCATCCGGTCGTGCGGGCCAGCCACCCGTTCTTGACGGCGACTGACCCGCGCGGCGGGCCGGCGGTGATGCCCCACGCCTGACTGGAGGCGACGGTGGTCATCAGCGAACGGGCATACGTGCGGTTGGTGTCGCTGATCAGGCCGCCGGGCGCGGCGAAGTGGCCCAGCACCATCACCCAGTCGCGCGAGCTGGTCTGTGTCAGGCCCCAGTGCCCGGCCGGGTCGACGATGACGTCGCGCGCGCCCATGGCGAGCATGGTGCTCTTCAGGCCCGCGCCGCCGCCGATGTCATCGAAGAGCGCGGTGGCTGCGTCGTTGTCACTGACCTGGATCATCGGCGCGATTTTCGAACGCTCCCAGCTGGAGAGCGAACGCCCTTGTCGCTGAGCGCGATCCATCACCGCGGCCATGATGCCGACCTTGACGATGCTGGCCGTGAACTGCCGCGTCGCGCCATAGGTGTAGGTCTCCAGGCGGGTGCTCCCGGTCGGTCGCACCGAGACCGTGACTTCGCCGCCGCGCGCGCGGATGTAGCTCGCGAGTTCGCTCTCGAAGGGGAAGCGCTGGGCGCTCGGGTCCGCCGGCAGTGGCGTCGGTGTGGCGGTGATCCGCACGTGCGCGGTGATCGTCCCGAGCCCGTATGCCGTGGCCCCCTCCCCGACGTCGCGTCCGATCGCGCGCAGCCACGGCGCGAGAACGAGGCGGGTGGTCGCGGAGTGGCACGCGGAGCCGGTGCCCTGGGCGGGCGCCGTGATCTGGGGACCCGCGGGCGTGCGTGCGGTCAGGCCGATGCGGCCGGTGAGCGCCAGGGCGGAGGTGTCGGCGACCCGCGCGCCATACGTGCTGGCGGGGTCGGGCGTCAACGTGACCCGGCCGATGTCGTCGCAGATCAGGTCGATCGTGGGGCCTCGGTCTGCCGCGACGGTCGGCAGGCCGCTAGGCGCTCCGGCTGCTCGCGAGCTGGGCAGAGCGGCCGCCGGTGGGCCAGGCACGACGGTCGCCGGTGGGGCGGGCACGACGGTCGCCGGTGGGCCGGGCACGGCGGTCGCCGGTACGGCGACAGCCGCCGCACCGGCGTGGGCAGCAGCCGGGACGGTGCCGGCGGCAAGACAGAGCGCCAGCACGCTACCGTTGAAGCCGCTCAGGGCCGACCTGCGAAAACTCATGTTCTCGACACTAGGTGAGCCGACCAGCCGAGTCCCGCCCGGGGCGCCGACCGGGCGCGGACTTGCTCGGAGGGCCGGCCTACTCGGCCAGGACCGGGACTTCGTCCGGCGCGGGAAGGCGCAGGTCGATCTGCGGGATCGCCCAGGCCACGATCGCGCCGAGCACCATGACGGCCGAGGCGAATAGGAAGACGTGGTCCATCGAGTCGGCGAAGCCCTGAAGGAAGGGCTTGGCCAAGCGCGGGTCCAGGCTGGTCAAGAACGAGGAGTCCTTCATGACCGCATTCGAGCTGGCCCCGGACTTCAGCTGCGCCACGAACTCGGCATTCGCCGGGTCGGCCAGCGCGGCCTGGAAGTCGGCGGTGCCACGGGCCTCGGTCATCCGCTCGGCGATCCGTGTGGGCAGGGCCGAGAAGAGGATCGAGAGGAAGACCGCCGTGCCCAGGGTGCCACCGATCTGCCGGGTGAACGTCGCCGACGCGGTCGCGACACCCATATCGCGGCGGTCGGCCGCGGCCTGAATGGCCAGCATGAGCGGCTGCATCATGAAGCCCATTCCCATGCCGAAGAGCACCATGACGATCATCAGTTGCCAGAGGGGGGTGTCGAACTTCGTCCAGTGCAGCGTGAACAGGGCGATCGCGATCATCGGCCCGCCGGCGCGCAGGAAGGGCCGGTAGCGCCCGGTGCGGCTGATGGTCTGACCGGAGATCACCGAGCCGGCCATGATGCCGAGGGTCAGCGGGAGCAACTGCAGGCCGGCCTCGGTCGGCGAGGCGCCCTTGACGATCTGCAGGTAGAGCGGGAGACACGCGATGCCGCCGAAGAGCGCCATACCGAGCACGGTCGAGGCGATCGACCCGATGCCGATGGTCTTGTTGGCGAAGAGGCGGATCGGCAACAGCGCCTCCTCGCCCATCCGCCATTCGATGAACTGGAAGGCCAGCACGCCGGCGACGCCGATGACGTAGCAGAGGATGGCGTCGGTCGAGGTCCAGCCCCATTCGCGGCCCTGCTCGGCGACGAGCAGCAGCGGCACCAGGCCGACCGAGAGCGCCGCGGCGCCCCACCAGTCGATGCGGTGGTCGAGGCGCGTATGCCGCAGGTGCAGCGTCCGCACGACCACGAGGAGCGCGACGATGCCGATCGGGACGTTCACGAGGAAGACCCAGCGCCAGCCGGCGATGCCGAGGAAGCTCGTCATACCGGCGAAGAAGCCGCCGATGACCGGGCCGAGCACGCTGGAGGTGCCGAAGACGGCGAGGAAGTAGCCCTGGTATTTCGCCCGCTCCATCGGCGGCACGATGTCGCCGATGATCGCCAGGGCAAGGCTAAACAGGCCGCCGGCGCCGATGCCTTGGACCGCGCGGAAGGCCGCGAGCTGAGTCATCGAGTTGGCGAAGGTGCACATCACCGAGCCGATGATGAAGACCGAGATGGCGGTGAGAAAGAACGGCTTGCGTCCGTAGATGTCGGACAACTTGCCGTAGAGCGGCGTGACGATCGTCGAGGTGATGAGGTAGGCCGTCGTGACCCACGCCTGGCGGTCCAGGCCGTGCAGGTCGTCGGAGATGGTGCGGATGGCCGTGGCGACGATCGTCTGATCGAGGGCGGCGAGGAACATGCCGAGCATCAGGCCGGTCAGGATCGTGACGATCTGCCGGTGTGTCAGCGCGGTATCGGGATGATCAGGGCTCATAGGAGGTGGCCTCGAGGAGTCGGGGAGGAGGGGGGTGGATGGTCGGGGGCGGCGCTGCCCGAGCAGCTAATGCTGCGGTGAATCCTGTTGCAGGAGCTAGCGATCGCGCCTATTCGGCGCGGGTCGGTCAGGCGTGCGCTGCGCGCTCGGGACGTATGCCGTTGGCGTGACTTGCGTTGCCGGCATACGTCTCGATGGAGTCACCCAGGCGTCGAAGCAGGGTGAGAAGGTGGTCGACATCGGCGTCGGACCAGTCGTGGAGGAGTTCGGTGAACCAGGCCTGCCGCTGCTCGCGCAGGTTGGCGAGCACGGCGTGCCCCCCGGGGGTGAGCGTCACCAGGTGCGCGCGGCCGTCGGCCGGATCGGGGATGCGATCGAGCAGGCCGGCGCGTTCGAGCCCGGCGACCGCCCGGCTCACGGTGGACATCTCGGTGTGGACCCGCTCGGCCAGCGCGGAGATCCGCAGGGGATCGCCGGCGAGGTTGAACAGCAGCGGGTAGGAGCCCGCGTCGACCGCGGGGTGAACCTGTGGGGCTGTCGCCCGGACCGCGCGCATCTGCTTGGCGACCCGGATCAGTTGCATGCCGAGGGCATCGGCCGCCGTGGGGGCCTCCGGGCACGTGGTTGCTTGCACATGCAAATAGTGCCAGATAGTTGCTTGCGGATGCAACTGGTTAGCGGCCCCATCTGTGAGCCCGCAGGTGACCGGCGGCCGAAGGCTGACCCGCGAGCGGGACATCTCGTCGCCAGCGCAACATGATTGCGGGGCCGTCCCTCCACCCGCTTGAGCGATGGCGTACGTCTCCGCCGGCGTACGTCTCCACCGACGTACGTCTCCGTTGATGGTTGTCGGTGTTGACGTGGAGCGCGCCCAAGCCCCGCGGCATACGGCGACTCAGCACAGGTTGGGTGACGTCGAGCAGGGTCTACCCTGCTGGACGTGCCCCTAAACCCTGCTAGCAGAGGTTAGGTCCGGGGGTCAGGCGCGCGAATCGGCGTGCCAACGCCGGATCAGGACGATCCGGGCCTCGACCTCCTCGGTCGTTGCCCGCGAGAGCGGGGGGCCACCGGCCTGGCGGCGCAACTCGGCGTGCACGTGCGAGTGGGGCACCCCGCGCGTGTGCGCGAGCTGGCTGACCAGCGAGTTCAGCAACTTGCGCTGGGCCTCCAGGGCCCGGTGCAGCGACACCTCGGGCGTCACCTTCTCGCGCCGCTCCCGGCGCGACTGGCGCGCGGCGTGCCGGCGCTGCCGGTCGTGGAGCACCTCGCGCACCTGGTCCGGCTCCAGCAGCCCGGGCAACCCGAGATAGTCCAACTCGTCCTGAGTCCCAGCGGCCGCCTGCAGCCCGAACTGGTGCGCGTCGAACAGCACATGGTCGAAATGCGCCTGCGAGTCCAGCGCCTCCCATTCGCCGAGCAGGTCGTCCGCCGCCGAGTCCTCCCGGTTGGCCCGCGCCAGCAGCTCCTCCTCCGAGATCTCCTCGCCCGCGCGCGCACCGATCACGTGATCGCGTTCGCGTTCCAGCGCAGCGGCATTCGCCAGCAAGGGCGCCACGCTCGGCACGAAGACGGTCGCCACCTCGCCTCGTCGCCGGGCCCGCACGAAGCGCCCGATTGCCTGCGCGAAGAACAAAGGCGTCGACGTCGCCGTCGCATAGACGCCGACCGCGAGCCGGGGCACGTCGACGCCCTCCGACACCATCCGCACGGCCACCAGCCACCGCGACTCGGACTCGGCGAACTCCTCGATCTTGCGCGAGGACCCGGTGTCGTCCGAGAGCACCACCGTGGGCTTCTCGCCGCTGACCTCCGCGAGCACCCGGGCGTATGCCCGTGCCTGCGCCTGGTCGGTCGCGATCACCAGACCGCCCGCATCCGGCACGTGCCGCCGGGTCTCGGTCAGCCGCACATCGGCCGCCCGCAGCACCGCCTGAATCCATTGGCCCTTGGGGTCAAGCGCCGTTCGCCAGGCGTGCGCGGTGAGGTCCTTGGTCATCGGCTCGGCGAGCTGCGCCTCCAGCTCATCGCCCGCCTTGGTCCGCCACCGCATCGGCCCGCCATAGGCCATGAACAGCACCGGCCGCACGACGTGATCGCGCAACGCCTCGGCATACCCGTAGGTGTAGTCCGCCGCCGATCGCCGCGACCCGTCCGCCAACTCCTCATACCGCACAAAAGGAATGGGGTTGTCGTCGGACCGAAACGGCGTCCCCGTCGGGGCCAGCCGCCGCCGCGCGGGCGCGAAGCACTCAGCGACCGCCTCTCCCCACGTCCGCGCGTCGCCGGCGTGGTGGATCTCGTCGAGGATCACCAGCATGTTGGAGTTCTCGGTCACCGCCCGGTAGTGAAAATGGCGCGCGGCTACGCCGGCATACGTCACGGCGGTCCCGGCGAACTCGCGCGAGCGGCCGCGACGCGATCCGCCCAGGCCGGGGTCGAGCGCGATGCCCGCCCGGTGCGCGGCGTCGGCCCACTGGACCTTCAAGTGCTCGGTCGGGGTGACGACGGTGATTTTGGTGATGATCCGCGCGTCGAGCAGTTCCCGCGCGACGCGCAGCGCGAAGGTCGTCTTGCCGGCTCCCGGGGTCGCGACGGCGAGGAAGTCCCGCGGCCCGTCGGTGAGGTACTGCTCCAGCGCGGCGGCCTGCCAGGCCCGCAGCGAGGACGCCGTCCCCCAGGGCGCGCGCCCGGGATAGGCGGGCGACAGATTCGCAAAATCCCTGCTCATGACCTCTCACCGGCCGTATGCCGTGTCCCCACCCCCGAGCGCAACTCACCGCCCGCGGGCGCGGGTCACGGGACGAAGGCCAGCGCCTCCAGGGCCCGCTGAGCCAGGCTGTCGCTCGCGCCGTCAGGCGTCTCGCCATGGCCCGCGCTGACAGTGCGGTCATCGCCAGCGTTGCTGCGGGTGCCGTCACCAACGCCGCCGTCAGTCCCGGGACCAGCGCCGCTACCAGTGCCACGGGCGGCAGTTGCCGGGATGCGGCCGGCCGCGCGCCGGGTGAAGGTCTCGGTGCTCAGCGGCACGAGGGCGACCTCGCCCGCCCACTGGCCCGGGTCGTCCAACTGGGCCAGGGCGACCTCGCCTGGCTCGTCCGACAGGGCCAGCAAGCCAACGCCGGTGGCGCCCGCCACCGGGCCGGTGACCGCGAAGAGCACGGCCTCGCCGGGCCGCAGCATGGGGCCGAGCAGTCGTGGCAGGCGGGTGAAAGCGCCCTCGACGAAGACCGCCGCGGCGCCGGTATCCCACCCCCCGGGCCGCTCTAGGGCGGCGCGAACATCCTGCTCGTGCACCCAGGCGTCCATGATCCGCAGCGTGAGCAGGTCGCCGACCGTCATCTCACCCAGCGGGGAGGCAACGGGGGCGTCGAGCGTGCGGCCGGGGGCGACATACGTGCTCTCGCCCTGGGCGAGAACGGCATCCAACTCGTCCACGACCGCGGCACCCGCCCACCGGCGCCGGGCCTCGACGCCCTCTTCCATGAAGGCGCCCATCTCGTGCCGAATGTGCGGGTAGTGGGGCACGTCGGCCGACAGTGGTTCGGCCCCCGTGAGCAGGGACTCGACGCTCGCCACGTGGGCGAGTTGATCCTGGACGCTCCACCCGGGGCAGGCAGTCGGGCGGGCGAAGTCGGCGTCCGAGCACGCCCGGCCCAGATCTACCAGGGCCGCGATGCTCGCTCGCCACGCGGCAAAAAGCCCCGGCAGGTCGGCTGGGGCGGGCGGGTGGATGGGCATCGGTACAGCGTACTTAGTCTGGTCTCGTGACATCGGAACGCGGCGCCGTCGACCGGCGCCCGGGATTGGTCCTCGGCCTGCCCGCGCTGCTCGCCGTGGCGATCTTCGCGGCGCTGGGCGGGGCGGTCGCGGCCTATGCGATCGGCGACCCGGGACCGATCGCCCGGTGGAGCGTGCCGATCGGGCGCGTCCTACGCGATCTCGGCGCCTGCGCGACGATCGGCCTCGCCATCCTCGGCGCCTTCCTCGCACCGGAAACCACCCGCACGCACCGGCGGGCCACGGCCACCCGGCTGGCCGGGATGAGTGCCGGCCTGTGGCTGGCCGGCCTGGTCATCGCCCTCCTCGGCGACTTCGCCGAGATCTCCGGCCTGACGCCAGCCCAGCCGCGTTACTGGTCGCAATTCTTCGGGCTCGCCTTCGAACTGGCCCCGACCCGGATGTCGATCCTGTCGCTGATCGTTGTCGGAGCGATCATCGTGTTGACCGGGAGCGCGCGTGGGACCCAGGGGCTGGCGTGGGTGACCGTGCTCGGCTGGCTGGCGCTCATGCCACAAGCTCTGGCGGGGCACTCGGCCGTCAGCCGCGACCACATGAGCTCGATCAATGCGCTCGCCGTGCACCTGATCGCCGTGACCAGCTGGGTCGGTGGCCTGCTCGCCCTGGCGATCATGAGCCGGTCGCTGGCGCCCCATCTCGCGGTCACCACCGCTCGCTTCTCCACACTCGCCGGCTGGTCGTATGCCGCGATCGCCCTCAGCGGCCTGCTCGCCGCGTGGTTCAACCTCTCTGCGATCGGGGACCTGGCCACGGCATATGGCGCGATGCTCATGGTCAAGGCGAGCGCGCTGGTGCTGCTCGGCGTCGCCGGCTGGTGGCACCGGCGCCGGCTGGTCGCCCGGCTGGACACGGATGCCGATGACCGAACCGCTTTTGTGCGGCTGGTGCTCGGTGAGTTGGTGCTGATGGGGGTCGCCCTCGGCACGGCCGTCGCGCTCGCGGCCAGCCCGCCCCCGGCCCTCGGCAAACTCTCGCCGGACCCGACCTCGGTCTATCGCCTGACCGGTTACCCCGACCCCGGGCCACCGCCCGCGGACGCGTGGGTGAGCGTCTGGCATACGGACTGGTTATGGGTCGCGATCGCGGCCCTCGCCATCGGGATCTATGTCCGCTGGGCGCTGCGGCTGCGGGCGCGGGGCGTGCGCTGGCCGGCTTGGCAGACGCTGATCTGGGTGATCGGGTGGCTGATCTTCGTGTATGCGATGTGCGGAGCGCCCGGGGTCTACGGCCGGATCATGTTCTCCTGGCACATGATCATGCACATGACTATCGCGATGCTGGTGCCGCTGTTCCTCGTGCCGGCGGCGCCCATCACGCTGGCGCTGCGGGCTCTGCCGGCGCGGCCCGACAAGACGATGGGTCCGCGGGAGTTCGTCCTCGCGCTGGTGCATTCGCGCTATCTGCAGTTCGTCGCCAACCCCGTGGTCGCCGCGGTGATCTTCTTCTTCAGCCTGGCGACCTTCTATTTCACGCCGCTCTTCACCTACGCGCTCGCCACGCACACCGGGCACGTGCTGATGACCGTGCACTTCCTGCTCTCGGGCTATCTGTTCGCCTGGGTGCTGGTCGGCACCGATCCCGGCCCCAAGAAGTGGTCGCCGCTGATCCTGCTGGTGGTGCTCTTCGCGACGATCAGCTTCCACGCCTTCCTCGGCGTGATCATCACCGGAAGCACCACCCTGCTCGCGCCGGACTTCTACTCCAACTTGGGCCTGGGCTGGCTGCCCGACCCGATCCCGGATCAGCAGCGCGGTGGAGCGATCGCCTGGGGGATCGGCGAGGCGCCCACCCTGGCGCTGGCGATCATGGTCACGATTCAATGGCTGCGGCAGGATCGCCGTGAGACCGTCCGGCTCGATCGGCAGGCGGACCGTGACCACGACGCCGAACTCACGGCATACAACGCCTATCTCGCCTCGCTGGCCGAGCGCGACCGAAAGGGGGCCGGCCGATGAAGGTCGCCGTCATCCAACTGGCGTATGACGATCACGAGCCGATGGCCGAACGCGTCGCACGCGCGGCCGACCTGGTGCGCGCGCAGCGGGGGCACGATTTGGTGATCCTGCCCGAGCTGTGGCCGATGACCGGCTTCGACTACCGACGCTGGGACGGGCTCGCCGAGGCGCTTGATCTGGAGTCCGTGGGGGAGGACGGCAATCCGTCGATCGTGGCGGCGATGGCTCGCGCGGCGCGCGATGCCGGCGTGCTCTTGCACATGGGGTCGTTGGTGGAGCGGCTGAAAGCTCCTGGGCCCGAAGGGCATTCGCTTTCGAACACCTCCGTCGTGCTGTCCCCGGCGGGCGATCCGGTGGCCATCTATCGCAAGGTGCACCGCTTCGGTTTCGGCTCGGGGGAACCGAAACTGATGGAAGCCGGGACCGAGCCGCTGGCGCGCGTCGGGCTGCATCCCGAGGGCGCGACGGCGATGTTGTCGACGTGCTACGACCTGCGCTTCCCCGAGCTCTACCGGCGCCAGGTGTCGGCTGGGGCTGAGGTCTTCCTGGTGCCAGCGGCGTGGCCGGCCGCGCGCATCGGGCACTGGTCGTTGCTTGGTCGTGCGCGGGCGATCGAGAACCAGTGCGTGCTGATCGCCTGCAATACGGCGGGCACGCACGCGGGCTATGAGATGGGCGGTCGCTCGCAGGTGGTCTCGTCGCGCGGTGAGGTGCTCGCCGAAGCCGGGGCGGGCCAGGAGGTGCTGTCGGTCGACGTCGATCTCGCCGACATGGCGACCTACCGGCAGGAGTTCCCGGTCCTCGCCGACCGCCGCCTCTGATCCCCTGACCCCCGTCGAAAGGCCGGTTCAGGGTCGTCGAGAGGCCGGTTAAGGGTCATCGAAAGGCGGGTCCAGGGCCGTTTCCAGTCGGCTGTGCGCGAGTGCGTCGAGCTCGGGGCGAACTGCGCCGAGGCGGGTTTGGGCGGACACTAACCCACCATCCGGCGACGCACCGACCTACGCTCGGTAACGACCGGGCGGGTGATCCCCGCCCTCACACGTGTAACGAGCACCTTCATGTACATCGGACTCGGTATTTTCCTGCTCGTCGTCGGGGCGATCCTGTCCTTCGCCGTCCGCGACAGCATCAGCGCTGTGGACCTGACGATGATCGGCTATATCTGCATGGGCGCGGGCGCACTCGCCATCGTGCTGTCTTTCCTAGCGCAAGCCGGGTCGCGCCGCGCCGGCGGCTACAACGCCACCCGGGTCACGTCGACCGACCCCAACGGGCACCACCATCGACGAAACTCGCGTCGACCGCGGCTGACCTATTCCGCGTCCTGCACCCGTCTGAGTCCTGCAGTCTGCGCGTGACTAGCCGGTCACAGCCCGTCGAGTGGCCGGTTCAGCCCCGTCGAGTGGCCGGTTCAGCCCCGTCAAGTGGCCGGTTCAGTGACGACTGGGGATTGCGTTTCGCGGCAGCGGACCAGCTGCCCACGTCGTTCCTGGCCGCTGAGGCCGTACCAGACTCAGTTGGCAACCCAGCCCAGCACCCGTCGGGCCTGGGCAACGACCGGGCCGTCCACCATTTGACCGTCGAGGCTAAATACCCCGGCGCCGTGCTCGGCCACGCCTGCGAGCACCCGCTCGGCCCAAGCCACGCGTTCAGGGGTGGGCGCATAGACCTCGCGGACCACCCCCACGTGCCCCGGATGGATTAGCGCCTTGGCGTCGAAGCCGGACGCCGCGGCAGTCGCCGTCTCCGCCCGGAGCCCGTCGAGATCCGGGATGTCGAGATGCACGGCGTCGATGGCGAGTTTGCCCTCGGCCTTCGCGGCGAGAAGGGCAACGCTCTGGGCGTGCACGGCATACGGCCGATACGCGCCGACAGCGTCCCGGCTGGAGGTGCCGCCCATGGCGGCGACGAGGTCCTCGGCGCCCCACATCGCGCCCACGACGTGCGGGACGCGCATGATCTCGGCGGCGCGGACGATGCCGCGCGGGGTCTCGAAGAGAGCGACCACGTCATACCCACTCAGGCCGGTGACGTCCTCCGGCAGCTCGGTCTTGGCCAGCATAACCCGGCGAATCTGGTTGCGCGCCAACGCTTCCAGGTCACGCTCGTGGTCGGCGGTGCCCGCCGGATTGACGCGCACGAGGGTGCGTTCCGGATCGCAATCGCCGTATGCCGTCAGGTCGGCCCGAGCCTGTGCCTTGCGATCCGGAGCGACGGCGTCCTCGAGGTCGATGATCACGACATCGGCGCGTCCCGCTGCCTTTGCGTAACGGTCGGGCCGGTCCGCGGGGCAGAAGAGCCACGCCGGGCCGGGCTGCCAGGCGGTCATACGTGCTGCTCTGCGGGCTGGAGCCGAACGAGCGTCTGCCGGGCGGCCGTCGCGACCACTGTCCCCGACTGATTGCGCGCGGTGTGCTCCAGGCTCACGATGCCTTCGCCCGGACGGCTGCGCGACGGGCGCTTGTCGGTGACAAGGGTCTCGGCATACAAGGTGTCGCCGATGAAGACGGGGGCGGGGAAGGCGATCGCCGAGAAGCCCAGATTGGCCACGAGCGTGCCCTGCGTCAGCTGCGCGACCGAGAGACCGACCAGCGTGGAGAGGGTGAACATCGAGTTCACCAGCCGCGCATGGAAGGGCGGGAGCGCATCGGAGATCGCCGCGTCGAGGTGTAACGGCTGAGTATTCATCGTCAGCGTCGTGAAGACCACATTGTCGGCCTCGGTGACCGTCCGGCCCGGCCGGTGCCGATAGGTGGCGCCCACCTCGAACTCCTCGAACCACAGCCCCCGCTGCTCGATGATCCGACCTGGCCCGTCCATGGCTGGCTCCTTCGCTGCCCGTATGCCGTGCCCGCCACGCTATCGCTCGGCTCGGCCTTCCACGCGACCACCTGCGTGGGAGGGTCGTGCCTCGACCGGGGCATAACGCTTGCAGGGATGGTCATGTAATGGTGTAATCAACCATGGAGATTACGACTGAGGTTCTGAAAGTCATACCGGTGGATCTTTTCGACGGCGCTCCCGACGTGCGCATCGACCGCGAGGAGATCACCATCATCGGCCGGGTCCCGGCCACCCCCGGCCAGGACGCGGCCGGGGACGATACCGACCGCATCGACCGGTTCCGCGAAGCCACCCGCGAGCAGCGCATGCGCATCGCGCGCGGACTTGAGGACGCGTTCAATCGCAAGGTGGCCTGGGGCGCCCGGAGCGGGGAGATGGGTGTGCTCTTCACCCACCTCGCGACGCCAGTAATGACGCGGCTACGTCAGCCCGAGCGGTTGGTCCTCGACACCCTGGTCGCCGGCGGCGTGGCTCGATCGCGCGCGGACGCGCTGGCCTGGTGCGTGCGGCTCGTCGGTCAGCACGAAGCCGACTGGATCGCCAGACTGCAGGACGCGATCAAGAATGTCGACGAGGCGCGCGCATCCGGTCCGGACCCGGACTGACCTGCGGTCCCAGGCCGCCTCCCAGGAGGCGAGGCGCTACGAGGCCTGGGCCACGAAGGGATTTCTGGGGGGCGTCAGAGAGAGCCGACGGGGGGACTCGAACCCCCAACCACCTGTTTACAAGACAGGTGCGCTGCCAATTGCGCCACGTCGGCCGACGCCCCGAAGGGCACGGGTGAGGATATCAACCGCCGGACGCCAGGCGGCTGGCGTGCCGCCTGGCGCCGGATCCCACCGAACCGACGAAGGTGCGTCCCCCAGCATCAGGTCTGTCCCGACGTGTAGGCCGGGCGGGCCGGGCCAACGCCGATCGGGGCCGCTCGACGGGGCTGAACCGGCCTCTCGACGGGGCTGAACCGGCCTCTCGACGGGGCTGAACCGGCCTCTCGACGGGGGCTGTCAGAGGACCTTGTTGAGGTAGGTCTGCAGGGCCTTGGTCGTACTGGAATCCCAGATGCCGTCCTGGGTGTGGGCGACGACCTTCTGCAGGGCCTTCGTCGTGATCGGGCCGATCACGCCGTCCGCAGTGACCTTGAGCTTGGTCTGGAGGGCCTTGCGGTCGCTGAGGGTGAAGCTGCCGTCGACCGGCCGGCCGATCCACTTCTCCATTGCGCCATAGGTCTTGGGTCCGAGCACGCCGTCGACGACGAGCTTGGTCGAGGAGCTACCACCGGTCGAGCCGCCCGAGCCCGTGGTGTCGGTCCAGGGGTCGACCGCGAGCCCGTTGGTCACGGTCAGGCCGGCCCGCGCGCCGCAGACCGGCCACGCACCCGGGCCCTGGACCTTCAGCACGGCCTGAGCGATGTAGATCTGGGCGCCCTTGCTGGCCTGGTGGGCGTAGGGCGCGTACTTGCCGCCGCCGAAGCCGGTCCAGGTGGATGCCGAGAACTGCAGGCCGCCGTAGTAACCGTTGCCCGTGTTGATCGACCAGTTGCCGCTGCTCTCGCAGTCGGCGACCGCATCCCACACGGTGTCGGCGTGCGCCGCGGTCGGGGCGAGGACGGCGCCGACAGCCGCGGCCGAGCCGGCGGCGGTGAGCAGCGCGCGACTGGGGCGGCGGGCGGCGCGGTGGCGGCCGGCATACGGGCTGGATGAACGGAGGGTGGCGCGAATGGCCATGGGGGAGTGCCCTTTCCTGACGTCGCGCCGCCGGGGTTAGCTGTCGGGTTAGGGAGGTCAGGTTCCCCGCCGGCTCGGCCGGCTGCACCCCAAGGCCGGCATCGATGCGGGCCACACGTGGGTCCCCCAGCCATCCGTGCGAGTGACTCGCGTCGGCGGCCGCTGGATGGTTGGGCGCGCGGCCGCCCGGGATGAATGGTGAAGTGTGTGTGCAGTTGTGGCGGTCCGAGGACCGGGTCACACCGTAGGGGCTGCTGGTGCGCCTGTGCAATCTCTGTTCGCCCGCCGTGAGCGCGATGCGCCGCGGATCCCCGCTTCCGCGCGGGCCCAACTGCCTCGCCACCGCTGGGCAGCCGGGCACGGACAAGCCCGAACCCCTGCACCGCCCGAGCCCAGGCCCACGGACAAGCCCGAACCCTGCACCGCCCGAGCCCAGGCCCACGGACAAGCCCGAACCCGGCGCTGGCGCGCCCGAAACCCGGGCGTCGGCGCGCACGGAAAAACCCCGGCCCGGACAGTGTCCGGACCGGGGTTTGAGGTGGCGCGTTTCAGAGCCCGCCGAGGCCCTTGGGTGAACCCACGCCGGTGGGCGCGTCATAGCCCTTGAGGCCGTTGCACAGGTAGTCCCCGCCGCATGGGCCATTGCGGCCGCCGACGACGTCGTAGAACGCGCTCGGCGTGCGATAGGCCTGGGCCGACGAATAGGTTGCGCCATTGCCCGCCAGACCGATCAGACCCGCGATGATCGGCGCGGACGCGCTGGTGCCACCACCGACGACCCAGCCTGGGGGCAGGCCGAAGGGGTTGGGGTAGGTGTCATAGACCGCGACGCCGGTGGCCGGGTCGGCGACCGCCGACACATCGGCGATCGTGCGCATCTGGCAGTGGGTGTCCTTCTGCCACGGGCTCTTGGCGACGTATGCCGAGCACCCGCTCCCGCTGCCGCCCCAGACGTCCTCGTCCCAGCCGCGCGACGTGCCAGGCGCCTTGTTGAGCGTCGTCCCGCCGACCGCGACGACCTTGCGGTAGGCCGCGGGCACGGCTGCCGACGTGAACCCGTAGTCGCCGCTGGAGGCGACAGCCGTCGTGCCCTTGTGCTCGTAGGCGTCCCGATCCGCCCACAGGTAGCCCGTCTCGAGCCCGCCGTAGGAGTGCGAGGTCACCGTGGCGCCCTTGCGCCACGCGGTGCGGGTTGCCTCGGCAAGGTTGTTGTTGTAGTTGTCGTCGGCCTCGATCAGCAGGATCTTGCAACTCGGGCACGCCGCGGAGACCATGTCGAGGTCCATCGAACCCTCCAGGGCCCAGCCGCCGTCGGGCTGTGGGTAGTTGCCCCGCTCACCGCGCTGGTTGAGCTTGCTGAAGCAGCCGTTGGCCGTGGTGCACGGCGGCAGCCCCATGGTCTTGCGATAGACCGCGAGGTCCTTCTCGGCGTTCGGAACGTCGAAGGCGATGATGATGGCGACCGTGGAGTTCGCACCAGTCGCCGGAAGCTTGTAGGCCGAGCGCAGATCGGCGGGGGATAGCCCCGACGGCATCGCCTTGGCCGGGGTCGCTCCGGAGCCGGCGTGGAAGCGGCTCATGCACCGGCTGTACCCGGCGCGCGTCTCGGAGGAGCACGGCTTCCCGCTCGGCTTCGCGGCCGTATGGGTGCCCGCTCCCGCGGGTGCGGCGCTTGCCGTGAGCGCGGGGATCAAAGCGGTGCCTGCGACGGTGACGCCTGCCAGCGCCACGAGCCCACGTCGGATGGTCATGCGATTCATGTCTGTTTCTCTCGCTCTCGTGAAGTCGCGGGCGCTCAGCGCGCCAGGAGGAAGGCGCCGTCGATCTGCTCGGACAAGGTGGTGCCGGCCGAGTCGGTCACGGCGACCTTGAGGCCGACGACGGTGCGGCCAGCGCCGGCCGCGGGGACGGTGAGGGCGGCGGCATACGTCGCGCCGGATCCGGTGACGGGGGCGACGCTCCAGGTGCGGCCGTCATACGACACCCACGCCTTGACCGAGGTGACGCCCTGGGCGACCGTGCGCCCGACTTGGTTGACCGTGAGCCCGATCGACTGCCTACCGGCGGGGAGAACGTTCGCGTCGGTCGACGCGGCGGCGTAGTCCACCGAGAGGAAGGGCAGAACCTTGCACGTCGTCTGGGTCAGACACCACCAAGTCGCCGGCGCGTTGACCGCGGATGACGTCTTGATCGACATCGTCGTGGTCATCGTCGTCGCGAGGGTGAACGGTGCACCCGAGCGGGACGCGATCTGGCTGGTGGTCAGCACCTTGGTGTTGTCCGGGATGGCGGTCGCGCCGCTGAGGTGGCCGTCCTGGTCGATGATCGTCGCGCCATCGGCCTTGATCGTCAGGTGCGAGGTGAAGGTGTCCGGCTCGGTGAAGTCGCCGCTGCCCGTATGCGTGCGATCGCTCAGCGGGAGAGCACCGATCGTGAAACCCTTGACGCCGGACCCGAAGCCGAGGCACGCCGGGCAGGACTGCGCCGGTGCGACACCGGGTGACCGGAAGGCCTGATGCAGCGGGGCCTGGCCCCAGACATCGGAGGTGGTCGTGCCCGCCTTGGGGCCGACGTGCCCATCCTCGGTGAAATCCCCCTTCTCGGTGAAGACGGGATCGAAGCTGATGTACTGCGTCAGCGAGGCGCCGTGGATCAGGCCGCCACCGGTGGAGACGTATTCGGTGAAGGCGCGCGCCGGCGGCGGCATGCCCACCGACCAGCCACCCGTCGGCGGATTCGCCGACCGGCCGTACATCGAGGTGGCGAGGTCGAAGCCGCCGACCAGCTTGGTGCGGTAGATCGCCGTGTTCGAGGCATCGACGCGCGCGATGATGGGGCTGGCCGGGATGCGGCCGGTCACGCCACTATTCGTCGAGTACCGGTAGGGGGCCGACGCGCTTCCCCCGTCGGCGACGACGACCTGCGCAACGCGTTGCGTGCCGTGTAGGGCGCCCACGGTCGGAGTCACGAAGGTCTCTCCTGTTTCGTAGTCACCCAGCAGCACCCAGGACGCCCCGGAGAAGTAGTCACCCGTGACGATGTCGCGGCCGTACTCGGTGATCTCCGCGCCACCCTCTCGCACCGGCTTGGCCAGGGTCGTCCTGATTGGGGTGGTGGCCGAGCGAACGTCAACGCGGACATCCCGGGGGCTATTGACTGTGACCTCGGGCGAGGTGGCGATGTAGGACTTCGTCGCGTCCGCATTGGACGCCACCACCACGAATTGCCAGGTTCCCTGGGGCAAGCTGATCTTGGCCTTGCCGCGGATGGCGAAGCCGACGCCGCCACCCTTCTGCGCGTCGGTGGTGTTGAGGTAGCCGAACATGCCCTCGAAGGGCTTGCCCTGGTCGTCGACGACGTTGACCGTGACGGTGTGCATAGGCCATTGGGGAGTCGGTGCGCTCGGGCGCATGGCCCGGACGCTGGCCACCCCGGCGAAGAGGGCGTCGCCACTCTGCGTGGCGAGGGCTCGGCCAAGGGCGCGGCTGCTGGCGGGTGTGACATAACCGGTGGCGCTCAACCCGCTCCGCCCGGTGACCTCGATGCCGGGGACGGCGGTGGGGGCGTCGGCGCTGGCATACCGGATCGAGACGGGGACCCGGGTGCTGCCGGTGGCGTCGGCGTTGACGTCGAAAAGCGCGGCGTCGAGGACGCCGCCGACCTGGTGCTGCAGAGCCGCGGGGTAGACGTAGCGGGCCTTGCCGATCGCCATAGTGACCAGTGGGCCGGAGGTGGCGCGGTGCAGGAGCACGGGGGTCGTGCCATGGGCCCGGATGACGTCCCCGGTCGGCAACACGACCGCCCGGCTGCTGGTGGCCGCAGTGGCCTGCCAATCGGCTGTGACATTGCTCGGTGCCTGCGCGCTCGCCGCGAGCGGTGCCAGCCCGCCGGCGGCGAGGGCCGCGATTGCGGCCGTGGCGGCCCAGGTGGTTCGTCTGGTCATTCCCCTTGCCCTTCTCGATTCACGATCCCGTCAGCGGCTGCCGCGGGGCCTTCCGTTGGGAAGCTTGCTCGGTGGCCGGCCGGGCGCCATCAACCGAGCGGCTGATCCGGCTGCGACCATCGGCCATTCTTCGCCGTACTTCCTCTGGGTGTTTCACGGGTGCACGCGCCGAAAGGTTGCCTGCGATCGCGAGATGTGAGGGCAGCCTCAGGCGAGCCGCGGAAATCGCCGCGCAGCAACGGCTTTTCGCCAGATTGGACGGATTGCGCCTGCGCAGGGAGCAGAGAGCGTGCGCGACAACCCATGACGTCCCCTCCCATCGGTGCCGGGGCATACGGTATTTCGCCGGCCCGGGCGCGATCTTCCACCCCCATACCCGGTATGTCAACGGATGGGTCGTCCGGTTCAGCCGCCGAGCGCGTGCCGGCTGATCACCAGCCGCTGGATCTGGTTGGTGCCCTCGAAGATTTGGGTCACCTTGGCCTCGCGGAAATAGCGCTCGGCTGGGAAATCGGCCGTGTAGCCCGCGCCCCCGAGAACTTGGACCGCGTCGGTGGTGACCTTCATGGCGGCGTCCGTGGCCACCAGCTTCGCCGTGGCTGCCTCGGCGCTGAAGGGCCGTCGGGCGTCGCGCAACCGGGCGGCATACAGATAGCTCGCGCGGGCGGCGCCGACGGCCGCCGCCATGTCCGCGATCAGGAAGGCGAGGCCCTGGTTGCTCGCGATCGGCCGGCCGAACTGGACGCGGTCCTTGGCGTAGCTGGTCGCCAGGTCGAGCGCGGACTGCGCCAAACCCGTTGCCGCAGCGGCGATTCCGAGGCGACCGGAGTCGAGCGCCGACAAGGCGATGGCCATGCCCTGACCCTCGGCCCCGATCCGGCGGGACGCGTCGACTCGGACATTGTCGAAGAGCACCTCGCTGACCGGGTCGCAGTGCAGGCCCATCTTGCGTTCCGGCGTCCCGAAGCTCAGCCCGGGCGCGTCGGCGGGGACGACGAAGCACGAGAGCCCGCGCCCGCCGTCGTCCGAGGTCCGCGCGAAGGTCGTGTAGAAGTCCGCGTGCCCGGCGTGCGAGATCCACGACTTCGTCCCATTGAGCACGTATGCCGTGCCGTCACCGACGGCGCGCGTCGTCATGGACGCGATGTCGGAGCCCGCGAGCGGCTCGGAGAGGCAGTAGGCCCCGAGCGTCTCGCCGGAGAGCATCGCCGGGAGCAGCTCGGCCTGCTGTTCTGGGCTGCCATACGCGGCGACGGGATAGCACGTCAGGGAGTGCACGGACGTCCCGACGGCAACGCTCATCCAGGCGCTGCCGATCTCCTCGACGACCTGCAAATAGGTCTCGTAGGGCTGAGCGCCGCCGCCGAACTCCTCGGCATATGGCAGCGAGAGCAGGCCGGCCGCGCCGAGCGTGGTGAAGATGTCGCGGGGCAGTTCGGCGCCGCGGGCGGCCGCTGCCTCGGCCTCGTCGACGCGCGGTCGCAACTCCTTGTCGGCGATCTGGCGGACCAGGGTGATGAGATCGTCGCCGAGTTCGTCGGGCATCAGGCGGGACACGGGCATACCGGCCAATGTAGCGAGCGAGGCCGGGGCCGACCTCATGGCCCGCACTCAGCACAGGCTGGGTGACGTCGAGCAGGGTAGACCCTGCTGGAGGTCACCTAAACGCTGCTAGCTGACGTTAGGCCCGGGGTTCGGAGACAGGCGCAAGGGTTGGGCGTTTGGCCGTCTGCGCGTCCCCCGACGACCGACCGTGGAGTCGCCGATCCACCCAGGGCCCCAAATGCGTTCTGCCCCAGTGCAAGTGGGAGGACAGGGCCTCGCGGCGGCCAGCAGGATCGGCCGGGGGCAGTGGTGTCGCCCAGTCCGCTCGATCGGTGTCGAAGCCGAGCGCGGCTTGGGCGGCGAGCGCCACTCGGCGGTGTCCCTCGCTGGTCAGGTGGATGCGGTCGTCGGCCCACATGCGCCAGTCCTGGAGCGCGTCGAGTCCCCAGATGTCGATGATCGCGCACCCGTGGCGGGCCGCGAGCGAGAACAGATTGGCCGTATGCACCGCGTGGCGCGGTCGCAGCGCCTTGAACAGTCCCGCCTTGGCTGGGTCGGTCGGAGTCGCGAGCAACACGTCCGCGCCCGTGGCTCGGATCCGCACGACGGCGGCTTCCAAACGATCGGCGATCGCGTCGAGGTCGACGCTGGGGCGCAGGATGTCGTTGCCGCCGCCGACCATCGAGACCAGATCGGGCGCCATCGCCAGGGCGGCGTCCAACTGCGGCCCGACGACATCGCCCAACTTGCGGCCGCGGACGGCGAGGTTGGCATAGCCGAAGTCAACCCCGGCCTCGGCCGCCACCCCCGCGAGGTGCGCCGCGAGCCGGTCTGCCCACCCGACGAACCCGGTCGACGGCTCGGGCAGTGGATCGCACATCCCTTCGGTGAAGGAGTCGCCGATGGCGACATAGCGGGTCCAGCTGTGGGGCGTCATACGGCAGTCCCATCAGTGGTCGGCTTTCCCGCCCGCTGCCGGCAAGTCCTTGTTCGCATAGGAAATCTTCCCCTGCGCATGACGGGGTTGTGGCATCGGGCGGGAAAGCTGTCGGCTCGCCCGGCCGGCGAGAGTCCGGTCACGGGAGGGACCAGTCCAGCGGCTCGGCGCCCTGGGCGACGAGTGCCGCATTGGCGCGCGAGAAGGGCCGCGAGCCGAAGAAGCCGGAGTGCGCCGACAGCGGCGAGGGGTGCGCGCTCTCGATGGCGGCGGTCGCCCCGAGCCGGGGGCGGAGGTTGCGCGCGTCCCGCCCCCACAGGATCGCCACGAGCGGGCCGCCGCGCACCACGAGCGCGTCGATCGCGCACCCCGTGACCTCCTCCCAGCCCTTCCCGCGGTGCGAGGCAGACGCGCCGGGCCGCACCGTGAGCACGCGGTTGAGCAGCAGCACGCCCCGATCCGCCCATGGCGTCAGGTCGCCGGTCGTCGGCGCGGGTAGGCCGAGGTCGGTCTGCAACTCGCGGTAGATGTTCTCCAGGCTGCGCGGGATCGGGCGCACATCGGGTGCCACCGAGAACGAGAGCCCCACCGGATGCCCCGGCGTCGGATAGGGATCCTGTCCAACGATCAACACCCGCACCGCGTCCATCGGGGCGGCAAACGCCCGCAGCACCAGTGGCCCGGCCGGGAGGTAGCCGCGGCCGGCCGCGATCTCCGCGCGCAGGAACTCGCCCAACTCGGCGATTACCTCCGCGACCGGCGCCAGCGCTGCCGCCCACGAGGGGTGGACGAGGTCGGGGAGCGGGCGCGCCGCCATACCTTCTCCTTCTCGCCGGTGAACGGCTCTGTCCCGAGGACGTATGCCGCTGGCAGGCTATCCCGGTGATCTCACCGCGCGCCGGCATCCTGTTCGATCTCGACGGCACCCTCGTCGACACCATCCCGCTGATCCTCGCCTCCTTCGACCACGCGCTCACCCAGGTCGTCGGCGAGACCCGTCCGGAGCCGGTGATCCGCAGCTGGATCGGGCGTCGGCTGGGCGAGGTGTTCGCGGACGAATACCCCGATCACGCCCGCGAGCTCGAACGCGTCTACATCGAGTGGAATCTCGCCCAGGCGGCCCGCCTGATTCGCCGCTACCCGGGGATCGACGCCCTGGTCAGGGACCTAAACGAGGCGCAGGCGCGCTTCGGCGTGGTCACCTCCAAGCGGTTGACGACGGCCGAGGACGCGCTGCGCTTGAGCGATCTCAAGGGTCGGATCGAACTGCTGGCGACCATGGAGTCGACGTCACAGCACAAGCCCGACCCGGCGCCCCTGCTCCATGGCGCGGCCCGGCTCTCCACGCCGGTCGAGCGGTGTGTCTATGTCGGCGATGCCGTGGTCGACATCCGCGCCGCCCAAGCCGCCGGTATGCCGTCGATCGCCGTGACCTGGGGCGCCGGCGCGCGCGATGACCTCGTCGCGGCCGGGCCCGACCACGTGATCGATGACGTGGCCGCGCTGCATGCCGTGTTGTTGGGGTGATATCCGGCGTTGCCGGGTGTCAGCAGGCGGCGGGTTTTCGGGAGTTCGAGGGGCCGGTGGTAATCTCGGTCACCGTGTGTGGCGCAGGCGCTCCGTTCGCCGCGTCGGCGGGCAGCCAGGGGGCAGCAGCCGCAATCGAGACATTCAGGGAAGGCTGATCCATGGCGCAAACTGTGCCCTCCACGCTGACGCACCTGCAGCGGCTCGAGGCCGAGGCAATCCACATCATGCGGGAGGTCGTGGCCGAGGCGGAGAACCCGGTGATGCTTTACAGCATCGGCAAGGACTCCGCGACGATGCTCCACCTCGCCCGCAAGGCCTTCTACCCCGCGCCACCCCCCTTCCCGCTGCTCCACGTCGACACGACGTGGAAGTTCAAGGCGATGTACGAGTTGCGCGACAAGGCCGCCCGCGAGGCCGGCATGGAGCTGCTCGTCTACCAGAACCCGGAGGCCAAGGAGAAGGGGATCAATCCCTTCGATCACGGCCCGCTGCATACGGACATGTGGAAGACCGAGGGCCTGAAGCAGGCGCTCGACAAGTGGGGTTTCGACGCAGCCTTCGGCGGCGGCCGGCGCGATGAGGAGAAGTCGCGCGCCAAGGAGCGCGTCTTCTCCTTCCGCAACTCCCGCCACCAATGGGACCCCAAGAACCAGCGCCCCGAGCTGTGGAAGCTCTACAACGCCCGCAAGCACCCGGGCGAGTCGATGCGCGTCTTCCCGCTCTCGAACTGGACCGAGCTCGACATTTGGCAGTACATCCACCTCGAGGGCATCGAGATCGTCCCCCTCTACTTCGCCGCCGAGCGGCCCGTGGTCGAGCGCGACGGCCTGACGATCATGGTCGACGACGACCGTATGCCGTTGGCTCCCGGCGAGGTGCCGCAGCTGCGTAGCGTGCGCTTCCGCACCCTGGGGTGCTACCCGCTGACCGGTGCGGTCGACAGCACCGCCCACACCTTGCCCGAGGTCATCCAGGAGATCCTGCTGACCACGACGTCCGAGCGCCAGGGTCGTGCGATCGACCACGACAGCGCCGCGTCCATGGAGAAGAAGAAGCAGGAAGGCTACTTCTGATGACGACGACCGACGAGCCGATCTACCAGGTCGAATCCCTTATCGCCGAGGACATCGACGCCTATCTCGACGCGCACCAGCACAAGACGATGCTGCGCTTCATCACCTGCGGGTCGGTCGATGACGGCAAGTCCACCCTGATCGGGCGGATGCTCTACGACTCGCACATGATCTTCGAGGACCACCTGCAGGCGCTGGAGTCCGACTCCAAGCGCGTCGGCACCCAGGGCGAAGCGATCGACTTCGCGCTGCTGGTCGACGGCCTCGCCGCCGAGCGCGAGCAGGGCATCACCATCGATGTCGCCTACCGCTTCTTCGGCACCGAGAAGCGCAAGTTCATCGTCGCCGACACCCCCGGCCACGAGCAGTACACGCGCAATATGGTCACCGGCGCCTCGACCGCCGAGCTCGCCGTTATCCTCATCGACGCGCGCAAGGGTGTGCTGACCCAGACCCGCCGTCACAGCTTCCTCGCGCACCTGATCGGCATCCGGCACATCGTGCTTGCCGTCAACAAGATGGACCTCGTCGACTACAGCAAGGACCGCTTCGAGGAGATCGTCGCCGCCTATCGCGACTTCGCCGACTCGATCGGGATCGCCGACTTCACGGCCATTCCGATCTCGGGCTTCCTGGGCGACAACATCACCACCCATTCGCCGAACACGCCGTGGTACACCGGCACCACGCTGATGAATCACCTCGAGACGGTCGAACTCGACCAGACCCTCGACCAGGCACGTCCGTTCCGTATGCCGGTCCAGCGCGTCACGCGCCCCGACCTCAACTTCCGCGGGTTCGCGGGCACGATCGCCAATGGCATCGTCAAGGTGGGTGACTCGGTGCGCGTCCTGCCGTCGAACAAGACCTCGACGGTCGCGCGGATCGTCACCTTCGACGGCGACCTCGAAGAGGCCGTCGTCGGGCAGGCCGTCACCTTGACCCTCGAGGACGAGATCGACTGCTCGCGCGGCGATGTCCTCGTGCTCGACTCGGCCCCGGCCGAGGCGGCCGACCACTTCGAGTGCCACCTGGTGTGGATGGACGACGCCGAGATGCTTCCCGGCCGTCCCTATTGGATCAAGATCGGCACGACGACGGTCACCGCGCAGTTCGAGCGCCCGAAGTACGCCATCAATGTCAACACCATGGACCACATGGCAGCAAAGACATTGGGGCTCAACGCGATCGGCGTCGTGACCTTCTCCACCGACCGGCCGGTCGTCTTCGAGCCGTATACCCAAAGCCACGACCTCGGTGGCTTCATCGTCGTCGACAAGATGACCAACGCGACCGTCGCCGCGGGCATGATCCACTTCGCGCTGCGTCGGGCGAAGAATGTCGCCTGGCAGGCCCTGGACATCGACCGCAGCCACCACGCTCGGATGAAGCACCAGGCCCCGGCGGTCGTCTGGCTGACCGGGCTCTCGGGCTCCGGCAAGTCCGAGGTCGCCAACGAGCTGGAGGTGCAGTTGGCGCGGATGAACCGGCATACCTTCCTGCTCGACGGTGACAACATCCGGCACGGGTTGTCCAAGGATCTCGGCTTCGACGACGCCGACCGTGTCGAGAATGCGCGCCGCCTGGCGGAGGTTGCCAAGCTGATGACCGACGCCGGCCTGATCGTCATCGTCTCCTCGATCTCGCCCTTCACCGCCGAGCGGCGGATGGCGCGCGACCTGATCGCGGACGGCGAGTTCGTCGAGGTCTTCGTCGACCTGCCGCTCGAAGAGGCGGAGAAGCGCGACACCAAGGGCCTCTATGCCCGCGCCCGCGCCGGTGAGCTGACGCACTTCACGGGCGTCAACAGCCCGTATGAAGCGCCCACCGCCGCCGAGGTCCGCATCGACGCGCTCACCACCAGCCCGAAGGACGCTGCGGCCGAGATCATCGCCCGCCTGATCCCCTGACCGACCCGATGCGCCTGCTGCTGATCCGGCACGGACAAACGCCGAGCAATGTGGTCGGCGCACTCGACACCGCCCGGCCTGGCGCCGACCTGACCGACCTGGGTCGGCGCCAGGCCGCGGCCTTGCCCGCGGCGCTCGCGGGTGAGCCGATCAGCGCGGTCTACGCTTCGCCGCTGGTGCGCACCCAACAGACCGCTGCGCCTCTGGCAGCAGCCCTCGGCCTGTCCGTCGAGGTCATCGAGGGCATCGAGGAGATCAGCGCCGGCGACCTGGAGATGGCGAGCGACTCTACGGCGATCGAGACCTATGTCGGCACCGTCGCGGCCTGGGTGCTCGGTGACCTCGACCGGGTGATCCCTGGCGGGTCGAGCGGACATGACTTCCTGGCGCGCTACGACGCGGCCCTCACCGCGATCGCGGCAGCGCACGGCCCGGACGCCACGGTGGCCGTCGTCAGCCACGGCGCCGCCATCCGCGGCTACGCCCTGTTGCGTGCGGGAGCGGACCGGGTGGCGGAGTTCGGCACGCTGCGCGTGCACAACACCGGACTCGTCGCCCTCGATGGCAGCCCGGCCACTGGTTGGCGGGTCGCGCTCTGGCGGACCGAGCCGCTCGGCGGCGCGGGCCTCGACCGCGACACCGGCCACGATGTCACTGGAGACTCGGCACTCCAGCCACCTTCGCCTTGACCTTCAGAGCATCGTCTGGACGTCGCGGAGGGTGGCCGCGAAGTCGACCAGGGCGAGCGTGCCGTCCGGTGGGCCGTGGGGGGAGAGCGCGCACACCGCGACCCGGTGGGCGCCGGCGTCGGCAAGCTCAGTGACAGCCTGGGCAATCTGCTCGGCCGGGGCGGTGATGTGGGCGGCGGCAAAGACGATCGCATCTGGCGGCCCCAGGATGCCTGCGGCAGTGCGGGCTTCGTGTGCGATGGTCAAGCCCCGGCGTAGTTGAGCTGGGGTCGTGCCGCCGGTGAAGATCACGCCATCACCGATTTCGCCGGCCAGCGCAAGGGTTTTCGGGCCCTCGGCGCCGACGAGCAGGGGCACTCTCGTCGCGGTCGGGTGCCGCAACTGCACGCGATCAAGAGCGACATACCGGCCCGTCATCGTGACCGATTCACCGTCGAGCAGCGCCCTCAGCGCGCCCCCATATTCGCGCAGCAGAGTCAAGGGGGAGGCGGCTCGTACGCCCGCCTGGCCCATCCAGCCCAGGACGCCGTGGCCGATCCCCGGCAACAGCCGGCCGGGGTGCAATCGCTCGAGCGTGGCGAGCTCCATCGCCATGAGGGCGACATTGCGCAGGGGCACCGGCAACAAGCCGATGCCGACGCGCAGCCGGTCGGTGGCGGCGAGCGCGGCTGCCGCGCAAGAGATTCCGCCCTCGGCAAAGCAGTCCTCCCACAGCCACAGCTCCGGTAGGCCCGCCTCTTCAG
Organism: Nostocoides vanveenii; assembly: GCF_039531165.1. Lineage (NCBI taxonomy): Bacteria > Bacillati > Actinomycetota > Actinomycetes > Micrococcales > Intrasporangiaceae > Nostocoides > Nostocoides vanveenii. The sequence goes on from NZ_BAAAPN010000025.1 coordinate 42,613, forward strand.
CCGCCCTGGCGACATTTATCAGGTGCTCGGGAGGCTGGTCCGGGGGAAAGATGAGACCGAGTTCGACCATCGGCCGACGTTAGCAAGGTGGCGAACATCTCGTCGTCGCGGACCGGCGACCCGGTTGGCGGGAGCCTCGCTCAGTCGGTCGCAGCGTCGCGGGGTGCGGCGATGATGACGCGCTCGATCCGGTCGGTCAGCACCTCGCGGCCGCGGGCGGCTAGGCCGGCGTCGGTGATCAAGATGTCGACGGCGTCCAGGCCGACGATGGTGCCCAGGCCGATAACGCCCCATTTGGTGTGATCGGCCACGACACAGACACTGCGCGCGGAGCCGATCAACGCCCGATTAGTCTCCGCCTCAACGAGATTCGGCGTCGTCAAGCCCGCCCGAGGGTCGATGCCGTGGCAGCCGAGAAAGAGCAGGTCGACGTGCAGCGTGCGCAGCGCGCCCACCGCGATCGGCCCGACCAGCGCCTCACTCGGGGTGCGCGTTCCGCCGGTCAAGACGACCGTGTGCCCGCTGATCGCGGCGGTGTCACCGAGCACCTGCGCGGCCGGGATCGAGTTCGTCACGATGGTCAGGTCGGGGACGTGGCGCAACTGCCGCGCCAATTCGACCGTCGTGGTGCCCGCCGACAGCGCGATGGCCGCACCCGGGTCCACCAACTCGGCAGCCTGCGCGGCGATCGCCCGTTTGGCCGACTGCATCAGCGCCGACTTGGCGAGGAAGCCCGGCTCGTCGGTGCTCGGGGGGAGCGCGGGCATCCCGACATGCCCGATCGCCACCGCGCCGCCGTGCACCCGCTCGAGCAAGCCGCGCCGCGCCAGTTGTTCGATGTCTCGGCGGATCGTCATGTCCGAGACGGCGAGTTCGGAGACCAAGTCCGCAACGCGAACTGCCCCGGACTCGGCGACCCGCTCGACGATGCGGGCGTGGCGCTGGCTGGCGAGCATGGCTACTCCTCTCGAAGGACGGCGACCCCTCCGGCCGTCAAGGCGGCGTGACCGTCGGTCACGGCCCCGGTCAATACGTCAAAACCACTGAGCGGCACGGTGATCGGGTCGTCGGTGTGGTTGAGCAGGAAGACCCAGGATCGCCCGTCGGCCGCGCGCCGGCGGATCGCCTCAACGCCCACCGGCAACTCCGCGACCACGGGGCCGACGCCCGCGGCCTCGGTGATCGACGCCAGCACATTGGCCAAAGCGGCCTCGTCGGGCAGTGTGCCGAGATACCACGCGGCACCCGATCCCGTATGCCGGCGGGCAAGCGCCACGGAGCCGGCGCAGGGGCCGCCGGCATACGTCCACAGCGGCGCGGCGTCGGTCACCGCGCACCACTCCGACCAGCGGCGCCCGGTGCCCACGTCCGCGCCCGCCGTATCCGCCCCGGTGGCGGCTGCACCGGCTTCGTTCGACCTTCCCGGGCCGGCGGCCAGCAGTCCGACCTCGTCACCGTCCAGCAGCGGGTTGAACTCTTCGACGCGCACGCCGAGCAGCTCACGGAAGGCGCCCGGATAACCGCCGAGCCGGATGTGGTCGTGCTCGTCGGAGATGCCGGAGAAGTAGGTGACGAGCACCTGGGCCCCGGCCTCCGCGGCGGCGGCGATTGCCGCGGCATGCTCGTCGGTGACCAGATAGAGCGTCGGAACGACGATCACCCGATAACGCGACAGATCCGCAGACGGGTGCACGACATCGGCGGTGATCCCCATGTCCCGCAATGACTTATGCACGGCTTGCGCCATCTCCGGGTAGTCGGCGGCAGCGCTGGGCATTGCCGGACCGGAGGCCGCCCACAGCGCCTGGAAGTCGTAGAGGATCGCGACCGCGGCCTCTACCCGCGAGCCGGCGACCTCGCCGAGCGCGGCGGCGGCGGCGCCCAAACGGCATACCTCCGCGAAGCGCGCACTGTCCGCGCCCGCGTGCGGAACGAGCGCGGAGTGCCACTTCTCGGCACCCGCGCGCGAGGCGCGCCACTGGAAATAGCCGATCGTGTCCGCGCCATTGGCGACATGGGTCAGGCTGTCGTGGATCGTCCCGCCGAGCGGCTTGGCCGGATTGACCGGCTGCCAGTTCACCGCGCTCGTCGAGTGCTCCATGAGCAACCACGGTGCACCGCCGGCGAGCCCGCGGGTGACCGCTCCTTGGAAGGACAACTCGGCGGTCGCGTTCGGCAAGGCCGCGACGCGGTAATGGTCGGTGGAGACGACGTCCTGCTCGGGCGCCCACTGGTTGTAGTCGAGCAGCCGGAAGCCGGTCATCGTCATGAAGTTCGTCGTCACCGGCACGCCGGGGGAGAGGTCGGCCAGAATCGTCCGTTCGCCGCGATAGAGCCCGAGCAGGGTGTCGGAGCCGAAGCGGTGGTAGTCGAGCACCTGGGTAGGGTTGTGAAACGTCGGCGTTCGGCGCGGCGGGAGCACCTGCTCGAAGTCCGTATAGCGCTGACTCCAGAACGCCGTCCCCCATGCGTGATTCAGCGCATCCGTTGTGCCGTAACGGTTCTGCAGCCAGGTGCGGAAGGCGGCCGCACAGGTGTCGCAGTAGCACGGCAGGTTGTGGCAGGCATACTCGTTGGAGATGTGCCACATCGCCAGCGCCGGGTGTGAGTGATAGCGCTGGGCGAGTTGCGTCACCAGCGCGCGCGAGGCATCGGCGAAGATCGGGCTGCTCGGACACCAGCTCTGCCGGCTGCCGGGCCACATGATCACCCCGTCCGCGGTGCGCGGCAGGATGTCCGGGTATGCCGTGGTCAGCCACGGCGGCGGGCTCGCCGTCGCCGTCGCCAGGTCGACCGCGATGTCCGCCTCGGCCATCAGGTCCATCACGTCATCAAGCCAGCCGAACTCGTACTCGCCCTTGTGCGGCTCGAGCCATGACCACGAGAACACCCCGAGCGTGACAAAGGAGACGCTCGCCCGATGCATCAGGTCGACGTCCGCGCGCCAGATCGCGCGGGGCCATTGCTCGGGGTTGTAGTCGCCGCCATACGCCAGGCGGCCGGTGGGCCAGGCTCGCATGACGACGAGCCTTGCGACGAATCAAACGTTTGTCAACAGGTATGGACAGAATGTCTGGGGGATGGTGGCGCAATTGTTTCCCCGAGGGTGTTGACAGGCTCCCTGGCGGCGGGCCATGCTTCGGTTACCCGTGATCGCTTCTGGTGATTACTGTTCGATAACGGAGCGCACTCAAAGGAGAGAAGCCCATGCCCCGTCCCGCAACCTTCGAGGAATACCTCGCCTCCCTGGTTCCCCCCTCGGTCCGGGGCCTGGACCGGCGCACCCTGCTGACCGGCGGTGTCGCCCTCAGCGCGCTCACCCTGGCCGGGTGCGGCGGCAGCGACAGCACGACGACCTCGGGCTCGACGGGCACAGCGTCCGGGTCCGGCGGCTCGACGGCCGCCGCGACCGGTGAGGTCACCCTCGGCTCCAACCAGTCCGACGCCGTGCCGAAGGCGGCCATCCAGGGCGTCATGGACGCCTTCCAGAAGGCCAACTCCGGTCTGACCGTCAAAGTCAACACGGTCGACCACAACACCTTCCAAGAGAACATCAACAATTACCTGCAAGGCAGCCCGGACGACGTCTTCATGTGGTTCGCCGGCTACCGGATGCGCTTCTTCGCCAGCCAGGGCCTCGCCGGTGACATCTCCGACGTCTGGACCGGCATGCAGGGCCTGAACGACGCCCTGAAGAAGTCGTCGACGGGCGACGACGGCAAGCAGTACTTCATGCCGTCGACCTACTACCCCTGGGCGCTCTTCTACCGCAAGTCGATGTGGCAGGAGAAGGGCTACGAGATCCCCAAGACGCTCGATGAGCTCAAGACCCTCGGCGCAAAGATGAAAGCCGACGGCCTGGCCCCGATCGCCTTCGGCGACAAGGACGGCTGGCCGGCCATGGGCACCTTCGACGCCATCAACATGCGCGTCAACGGCTACGACTTCCACGTCAACCTGATGGCCGGCAAGGAGGACTGGGCCGGGGACAAGGTCAAGAAGACCTTCGACACCTGGAAGGGCCTGCTCGAGCTGCACCAGCCCGACAGCCTCGGCCGCACGTGGCAAGAGGCCGCGCAGAGTCTGCAGCAGAAGAAGTCCGGCATGTACCTCCTCGGCATGTTCGTCGCCCAGCAGTTCGAGAAGGGCGCCGAGCAGGACGACCTCGACTTCTTCACCTTCCCCGAGATCGACTCGGCCATCGGTGCCGACGCCATCGAGGCACCGATCGACGGCTACATGATGAGCGCCAGCCCCAAGAACGACGCCGGCGCCAAGGCTCTGCTGAAGTATGTCGGCGGCGCCGAGGCCCAGGGGCTGGCCGTCAAGTCCGACCCGAGCGTCATCGCGACGAATAGTGGGGTCGACACCAGCGGCTACACGGCTCTGCAGAAGAAGGCCGTCGAGTTCGTCGCGTCGGCGAAGTCGATTGCCCAGTTCATGGACCGCGACACCCGCCCCGACTTCGCCTCCACGGTGATGATCCCGGCCATCCAGGACTTCATCAAGAACCCGAACGACATCGACGGGCTCACCAAGAACATCCAGGCCCAGAAGGTCAGCATCTTCGGATCGTGACCCAGGACGTAGGCCGCGCCGGCACGCACGTGGCCGGCGCGGCATGCGGCAATCACCTTGGAGAGTAAGGGGCTCAAATATATGGCGCGGTACAAGGGGATCAACCAACTGTCCGGTCTCGACCGCATCATCGTCGCCTTGATGATCATCATCCCGACAATCCTCGTCGTCTGGTTGGTATGGCTGCCAGCCATCGGGTCGGTGTTGTTGTCCTTCACCAACTGGAATGGCATCGGCCCGATCGGTGATGCCAAGTGGATGGGGATGAAGAACTACCACGATGTGGTGACGATCTATCCACCCTTCTGGCCGGCGGTGCGGCACAACCTCATCTGGCTGGCCGTGACCTTCCTGCTCGCGACTCCCTTCGGGATGTTCCTCGCGGTGCTTCTCGATAAGGAGATGCGTGGCTCGCGCGTTTACCAGTCGGCCTTCTATCTGCCGGTTGTGCTCTCGCTCGCGCTCGTCGGCTTCATCTGGCAGCTGATCTACAGCCGCGACCAGGGCCTGATCAACGGACTGACCGGGTCCACCATCGACTGGTACGGCGACCCGAAGTACAACCTGTGGTCGGCGTTGATTGCCGCGTGCTGGCGGCATACCGGCTACATCATGCTGCTCTATCTGGCCGGCTTAAAGGGTGTCGACGTTTCGCTGCGTGAGGCCGCGCGAGTGGACGGGGCGAGCGAAAAGCAGACCTTCTTCAAGATCGTCTTTCCGGTGCTCGCGCCGATCAACATCATCGTCTTGGTGGTCTCGGTCATCGAGTCCCTGCGGGCCTTCGACCTGGTCTGGGTCATCAACAAGGGCCGCAACGGCCTGGAGCTGATCGCCACCCTGGTCACCCAAAACATCGTCGGGGAGGCGAGCCGGATCGGCTTCGGGTCGGCGCTGGCGACCTTCATGTTGCTGATCTCCTCGGTTTTCATCGTCATCTATTTGCGCATCGTGATGAAGGAGCAGCGGTGAGTAACGTCAACGGCGATCTCGCCGTCGTGCCCGTGGCCACGCAGAACCCGCTCAAGGTAAGCAAGACGGCAACGGGGTCGGGTAAAGCCAGCCGGCCCACCCAGATTTTCCTCGTGGTGATGGCGCTGATCTGGTTCTTCCCCGTCTTCTACGCAATCCTCAACAGTTTCCGCGACTATGCGTATACCGCCAAGCACGGCTATGTCTCTTTCGGTGGCTTCACCATGGAGAACTACAAGAACGCCTGGGAGCAGGCGAACTTCGCGCACACCTTCATGAACTCGGTGAAGATCACCGTGCCCGCGGTGCTGCTGACCCTCTTTCTCTCCTGCTGCATCGCCTTCGTGGTCGCACGCTTCTCGTTCAAGTTCAACCTGGCGCTTCTCGGCCTGTTCACTGCCGCGAATCTCCTTCCGCCGCAGGCGCTTTTGATCCCCGTTTACCGCATGTTCCGCAAGATCCCGATGCCGGAGTTTCTGTCCAGCTCGGGCACGCTCCTCAACAGCCACCTCGGGCTGATCCTAGTCAATGTCGCCTTCCAGACCGGCTTCTGCTCGTTTGTGCTCTCGAACTATATGAAGACCATCCCCAGGGAGCTCTACGAGTCGGCCGTCGTCGACGGGGCCGGCGTGCTTCGGCAGTTCTTCCAGCTGACCTTGCCGCTGTGCCGCCCGCCGCTGGCTGCCTTGGCAACCTTGGAAGTCACGTGGATCTACAACGAATTCTTCTGGGCCACGGTGCTTTTGCAGCAGGGTGACAAGTTCCCCGTGACGAGTTCGCTGAATAATCTGCGCGGCCAGTTCTTCACCGACAACAACCTCGTTGCGGCCGGCTCGGTGCTCGTCGCCCTGCCGACGCTGATCATCTTCTTCCTGCTCCAGAAGCAGTTCGTCTCCGGGTTGACGCTCGGGGCCACGAAGGGCTGATCGCCCCGGGGCGCTCGGTAGGCTCCGATGTGTGATGGGCACCTCCTACCGGTCCAACCGGCATACCGACCTCGACACACTCAGCGAGGCTGTGATCGCGTATGCCGCGGACCGGATCCGTAGCGCGCCCCCGCTCGACAAGCCGCTCACCGAGGCCGAGCTGGTCGAGCGCGTCGGGCAGACCATCACGCCCGGCGGCCTGGGCGGCACCGAGGCGATGCGGATCTTCGCCGACGACCTCGCCCCGAGTTGCCTCTCGACCGACCACCCGCGCTATCTCTCCTTCATCCCGTGCGCGCCTAGTGACGCGGCCTCGATGTTCGATGTCGTCGTCGGTGCCTCCTCGATCTACGGCGGGTCGTGGCTCGAAGGCTCCGGCGCGGTATATGCCGAGAACCTCGCCTTGCGCTGGATTGCCGACCTGGCCGGTATGCCCGCGGGGGCGGGCGGGGTATTCACCTCCGGTGGCACGATCGGCAACCTGTCCGCGCTGGTGGCCGCACGCCATACGGCACGGTCGCGGGCGGAGACCGGGGTGCGCCCTACCCTGCTGGTGTCCACCGAGGGCGCGCACAGTTCGATCAAGTCGGCGGCCGAGGTGATGGACGCCGAGTTCGTCGGGGTGCCCTTGGATGAGAACTGGCGACTGACCGGTGCCAACCTGCGCTCGGTGCTCCTCGAACGCGGCCCCGAGAACGTCTTCGCCGTCGTCGCGACCGCGGGGACGACGAACTTCGGGGTCATCGACGATCTCGCCTCGGTCGGCGAGGTCTGCCGCGAGTTCGGCATCTGGTTCCATGTCGACGGGGCGTACGGCGGTGCCGGCCTCGCCGCCCCCTCGATCCGGGATCGGTATGCCGGTGTCGAGCACTGCGATTCCTTCATCGTCGATCCGCACAAATGGCTCTTCGCCCCGTATGACTGCTGCGCCCTGCTCTATCGCGACCCGGCGCTCGCGCGCGCGGCGCACACGCAGAAGGCGGGCTATCTCGATGTCTTGACTGAGGCGCCGGAGTGGAATCCGACCGACTACTCGATCGGGCTGACGCGGCGGGCGCGCGGCTTGCCGTTCTGGTTCTCGCTGACCGTGAACGGGACCGATGCCTACACCGCGGCGATCGAGCACACCTTGAATATCGCCCGCTATGCCGAGGACGAGGTCGCCCGCCGGCCCTATCTGGAGTTGGTGCGCGAGCGCGACCTGACCGTCGTGGTCTTCCGGCGCCTGGGGTGGGCGGCCGCCGACTATCACCGGTGGAGCGACGAGCTGCTGGGCGATGAGTTCGCCTTCGTGGTGCCGACCACCCATGCCGGCGAGACCCTGGCCCGCTTCGCGATCGTCAATCCCGAGACCTCCGAGGGCGACATTCGCGCCATCCTCGACACCATGGCCTGACGGGGGCGCGGGCGGGAAAGCGCGCGACGCGCCCGCCGGGAATGACAGGCGTGTCATTCGAGGCGGTATGCTGAGGGCGATGACTACTGCCACCGTCACGAGCGCGCCCGATCAGGCGGCGCTCAGCGACCGCGACCGCGAGATCCTCGCGTTCGAGCGTCAATGGTGGAAGTACGCCGGCTCGAAGGAGCAGGCGGTGCGTGATCTCTTCGACATGAGCAGCACGCGCTACTACCAGGTGCTCAACGGACTGCTCGACAACCCGGCCGCGCTGGCCGCTGACCCGATGCTCATCAAGCGGCTGCGCCGGTTGCGCGCTTCACGCCAGCGGCAACGCTCGGCACGCCGGTTGGGCCTGGAGGTCTGACCCCGTTACCTTCGTGATGGGTCCTCGACCTGAGGATCTCGGTCGCTGAGTCCGGCATGACTTACTGCCCCTGTCGTCGATGATCCGGGGGGTGTTGTCACCGG